>JACJXH010000007.1 GCA_020636745.1 Lentimicrobiaceae bacterium
TAACTGACCAGCTCACAGGAAAGGTACACGATTTGAAAGCCAATCCCGTGTATGCTTTCACCGCTGCCACTGGCGATGACCCCGGTCGTTTCCTGCTCTCGTTTGGCAGTCTGGGCATTGAAGGGCCGCAAGCCGAAGATCAAATTCAGATTTATGCCTGTGCAGGCACCCTTTACCTGAATACCACCAGCCTTGCACCGGCCATGGTGAAGGTTTACAATCTTACCGGACAGCTGGTGATGGAGGCGCAAACAGCCGGCCATACCCTTACAGCGCTTCCTGCGCAGGGGTTGAGCCAGGGCATTTATGTGGTGAATGTAGTTGCAGACGACAGGGTAATGAGCCGCAAAGTGGCCATACGCCCGTAAGTTGAAAAAAGAAATAAGTGAATCGATGAAAATGACAGATAAAATGAAACAGATAGTCCATCATACCAAAGTTACACTGATCATGGCCTTGTTTACAGGCTGGAGTCTGGCCGGCATGGCTCAGGGGCCGCCACCACCTCCGGGCGGAGGCCATGGTCAGGAAACCAATCAGCCGGCCAACGGTGGTGGTGCTCCCATTGGTGGCGGTATCGCTCTTTTGCTGGGGATGGGTGCCGCCTGGGGCGGACGTAAGGCATACCGGGCGAGCCGCTGCAAAGAACAGCAATAGAAAACAGCTCCTGGCGAACTCAGGTTCAGTAAAAAAAAAGGGGTAAAGGACAATGCTGTCCCTTACCCCTTTTTGTTGGGTTTTCAGAAGTTGATTTTAAAAAGCATTGGCCAATGACAATCCGCTGGCCTGATCAGATAAAATTCTTGTCAATATACTCCTGAAAAGTGTCTTTATATTGTTCGCTTACCGGAATATACACTTTGCCAAAAACAATACGGCTTCGTTCGATGATTTCGATGCGCTGCAGATTTACGATATAGGATCGGTGCACCCGCATAAACTGGGAGGCAGGCAGTTTTGATTCTACCTGTTTGAGGGAGGCCAGGGTCAGCACGGGCTTTTCAGTTCCGTGAAGATATACTTTGATATAATCCTTTAAACCTTCAATGTAAAGAATGTCGTTGAGGTTAATGCGCCTGACCTTGTAGTCTGACTTGATAAAAAGAAAGCCGTTGGCTGAATCGACCTCCTGCTGCTCATCAGGTGAATCTGTTTTCAGCCGTTTTCTTGCCCGGTTGGCCGAATCGAGAAATTCCTGGTAAGAGAAAGGTTTTAAAAGATAATCGACGGCATCGAGCCGGAAGCCTTCTACGGCATAGTTTGGGTAGGCTGTTGTAAATACAAAGAGGCTGTCGTTGTGATGGATGCGGGCAAACTCTGTGCCCAGCAGATCGGGCATCTGAATGTCAAGAAAAATAAGGTCAGCAGGGTTTTGTTCCAGAAAATCCATGGCCGTCAGCGGGCTGTCGAAACTACCCAGATGTTCCAGAAATGGTGTTTGGATAATGTATCCTGTGATAAGCTGAAGAGCCAGAGGCTCATCATCAATGGCAATGGTTCTGAGGGTTTTCATGATTGTTTCAGTTGAATGCGAAGGTTCACTTCAAACTTTTCCGGGGTATTGCTGATGCTTAACGCGTGTGTGTCGGGGAATAAAAGGTTAAGCCGTTTGCGTATATTCTCCAGCCCGATGCCGGAATGAATATCGCCTTGTGTTGATTTTTTACTGAAATTGCTGTTGCTGCAGGTGAATGTGAGCGTTTCAGGGGCTGATTTCAGCGTAATCTGAACAAAAGAGTTGTCGCGGTAGCTGATGCCATGTTTGAAAGCATTTTCAATAAAGGAGATAAAAATCATGGGAGGTATCTGAATGTCGCCTTTATGAGGTCTGAAATCCACGCTGATGTTTACCTTTTCGTTCAGCCTCAGTCGCATCAAATCAATATAATGGTTCATAAAGCTGATTTCCTGGTCAAGGGTTGTGTTTGTTTGCTGCTCCGATTCGTAGAGCACATACCGCATCATTTTTGAGAGTTTCAGTACGGCATTTCCGGCCTCAGGGCTTCCCGATTCGGTGAGGGCGTAAATGTTGTTAAGGGTGTTAAAGAAAAAGTGGGGGCTCACCTGGCTTTTGAGCAATCCCAGTTCTGAGGCGAGTTTCTCCTTTTCCAGTTCCCGGTTCTGTTTCTCTTTTTCCGAATAGGCTCTGGTTAACCTCAGCCCAAGCGCAAAAATGGCAATCAGCACCGATATAAATGCAGCATTGAAATACCTTAACGAAGGTGGAGGGGCGTGAAACTGTATGCCTTCGCTGGCCAGTTTCTGTGTTATCAGGTCTATTTTCTGCCGAAGCAAGTCGTCAGGGAAAAGCCACTGACTGAGTAGTTCTGTTGCTCCCAGGAAAAAGAGGATAGATACCGAAACAGCCAGGTAAAATTCTGTTCTCCGGTTGTTCAGATAGAACCGGGGTACCAGGTACAGATAAGTGATGTAAAAAAGTAGCCCGCCGCTTAAAAGCCTGAGATAGTACCGGCCCTCAAAAAAGCCGGGCTGTTCGATATTGCCCGACATCATGAACCAGGGCAGTGCAATAACCATTGCCCAAAAAGCAAGGTGAATAACAAGGATAAGTTTTGTGCCTTTCATAAACCGGATTTATATTCAAATGTACTGTTTTTCCAGTTGATTTTTGTGGAGGTTTCAGTGCGTTACTCAAATCTGAGGGCATCAATGGGGTTGAGGTTGGCTGCTTTGCGGGCCGGATACCATCCAAAGAAAATCCCGATGGCCGTGCACACCAGAAATGACATCACTACAGCAATGGGCATAACAGCAATGGGCCAGCCAGTAATTTGGCCTATAACGGATGAGGCTGTAATTCCCAGCAATATGCCAAAAATACCGCCGATAACGCTCAGAAAAGTGCTTTCAATCAGAAACTGCATCAATATATCCAGCCCGCGGCCGCCAATGCTCATGCGCAGGCCTATTTCACGGGTGCGCTCGGTTACGGAGACATACATAATATTCATAATGCCTATACCGCCAACCAGCAGTGATATAGCTGCAATGGCACCAAGCAGGGTGGTAAGAATGTTGCTGATAGAGCTGAAAGTGCTTACGAGTTCGGCTTGTGTACGGATTTGAAAATCATCTTCCCCGCCATCAGCGATTTTGTGCGACAGCCGCATAGCTGCCGTAATTTCTTCTACAGCCTGTGTGGTGGCATCTTCGTTGATGGCTGAGCAAATAATGGCATTCAGGTGAGTGATGGCCATGATGCGTTTCTGAACGGTGGTATAAGGGCCAATCAACAAGTCATCCTGATCCATGCCAAAGGTGTTTTCGCCTTTTTCTTTTAGCAGGCCAATCACTTTTACCGGTATGTTTTTAAACCTGATGGTTTGCCCAACCGGGTCAATGTCAGTACCAAAAAGGTTGTCGGCTACGGTTTGCCCCATCAGGCATACCTTAGCTGCCGAAGCAACCTCCTGCTCAGTAAACATTCTGCCCGATTTGATTTCAATCTTTTTAATGTCGGGGTAATTTACATCGCCACCGTAAAAAGTGGTGGGCCAGTTGTTGCCGTTGGCTACTACTTGTCCGCTTCCCCTGACTTCGGGCGAAATGTATTGCAACGATGGGCTGTCAAGCTGAATGGCTTTTACATCTTTCAGGTCAAGGGCTTTGGATGCGCTGTTCCCTTGTTGTACGCCGCCAAATGATTGTGTTCCGGGCATCACCATGACCAGGTTTGAGCCCATGCTGCTGATTTGGTCCTGAATACTTTTTTTAGAACCTTCGCCTATGGCCAGCATGGCTATGACCGATGCAACACCAATAATAACCCCCAGCATGGTCAGGAATGCCCTGAACTTATTCCGGAGCAAGGCGTTGAGAGCGATTTTCGATAAATTTGATATGTTCATGGGTTTATTATCAAAGTCTAAATTCAAAGATTTGTGCAGACATTCGTGATAGAATTGCGGGAAATGAAATGTATCATCTCCTTCTGCGGCTAGTCATCTGTTTCAGCGGGCATGGCCATCAGCATTTCCCTGGCAGAGCCACGCTGGCTGACCATTTCACGTTTTACAATATTTCCGTCTCTGAAGTGCACATTGCGCGATGTAAATCCGGCAATTTCGGGTTCATGGGTCACAAAAACAATGGTTTTGCCCTTTTCATTTAACTCCTGAAACAATGCCATAATTTCGTAGGTTGTGCGTGTGTCTAAGTTTCCGGTGGCTTCGTCGGCCAGTATGACTACGGGGTCGTTTACCAGTGAGCGGGCAATGGCCACGCGCTGTTGCTGTCCGCCCGATAGCTGATTGGGCATATGGTGCATCCTGTCGGCCAGCCCTACAGCTTCAAGTGCAGCAGAGGCTCTTTCCCTGCGCTCGCGGGGTTTTACGGTGTTGTTGTAGAATAAGGGCAGTTCCACATTCTCAAGCGCCGATGTTCTGGGTAACAGGTTGTAGGATTGGAAAACAAAACCGAGTTTCAGGTTGCGCAGGCGGGCCAGTTCGTTTTTGTTCAGGCTGCTGATGTCTACATTGTCGAGCAGATAGCTTCCTTCAGTGGGTTTATCGAGGCAGCCCAGAATATTGAGCATGGTTGATTTACCGCTTCCGCTTGTGCCCATAATGGCTACAAACTCGCCTTCACTGATGGTGAGATCAACACCCCGCAAGGCATGTACCGTCACTTCACCAACATGAAAATCCTTTTTTAATGCGTTGACACTGATGATATTTCGTTTCATGATCAATGGATTTAAGTATGGAGCCATGTTTATGGCTGCGGCGGTTTTTGATTCGATTTTCCAGGTCTTTTGGGTATAAAGGGACTTGATGCGGTTTTAGCCTGTTTGTCAGATATTTCTGCTACTTTAACTGCTAGCACAACATCTTCACCTTCGGTTAACCCGGCGCGGATCTCAACAAAGCTGCCATCTGAAACTCCTGTTTCAATTGTACGTGGTTCCATTCGGTTGCCGTCGTAAACCCATACATGGGGGCCTTTTATCGGTTTATGTGGTGGTGTGGAATCTGTGAGCTGAACATTTTCATCCGGATTAAATTTTGTGGCTTTTACCGGAATGATTAAAATGTTGTCGGCTTCTGACATAAATATGGTTACACTGGCTGTCATGCCGGGCATAAGTTTTTTTTCAGGATTAGGGGCGTTGATTACAACCGTGTAAGTCACAACATTTGATGTAATTACAGGCTGTAATCTGATTTCAGTTACGGTGCCTGAAAAAGTTTCGCCAGGGAAGGCATCCACGGTAAATTCAACCCTTTGGTCAAGCTTTATTTGTCCGATATCAGCTTCATCAACATTGGCCTGTACTTCCATGCGGGTAAGGTCGTTGGCAATGGTAAATAGTGTGGGTGTGTTAAAGCTGGCTGCCACTGTTTGCCCTTCGTCAACCGCCCGGTTAAGGATAACCCCGTCGATGGGTGAATAGATGGATGCATAGTTGAGGTTTACCTGGTTTCGCTGCATCGATGCTTTGGCATTGGCAACATTGGCCATGGCGCGCTTGTAATTGTATTCCACCTGGTCGAAATCGGCCTGTGCCATCAGGTTTTTATCATACAGGGCTTTCATGCGCTGGTAATTGTTTTTCTGATATGCCAGGTCGGCTTCTGCATCCATCAGGGTGGCTTTGCTCTGATCGAGGCTGGCACGAAGCATGGTTTCGTCGAGTTGAGCAAGCAGTTGGCCTTTTTTTACAACTGAGTTAAAATCAGCAAACAGTTTTTGTATTACGCCGGAAACCTGCGTGCCCACTTCTACTGTTGTAATGGCTTCAATGGTGCCGGTTGCCGTCACCGTTTTGCTTATACTGCCTATCCGGACTTTTGCAGTGCTGGTGGTATAAGCCTGTTTTTTAGCTCCGCAGCTAAAGAACACTGCTGCTGATAACCCGGCAAGAAGAATGCCAATTCCGATAATTTTTGTAGTCCGTGTCATTTTATGATTGTTGGGTTTGTTTTTTTAAAGAAAGACCTCTGAGGCTATGTTATTACAGTTTGTAGTCCGGTTTCAGTTTTTCAGGTAGTTTATTTTATGGCTTTCAGAGGTCTTGTGGGGTTTACTCAGGTTATAATTCCAATGGTTTGCCCTGGTAAAAATCAAGTACTTTGTAGTTGAATATCAGGTTATAACGAGCCTGTAGCAGTTTGCTTTCAGCATTTATCAGGTTGGTTTTTTCGTAGAGGAAGTCTACCGAGTTGATGACTCCCTGCTGAAAGCGTTCGGTGGTAACCTGAAACGATTCAGCTGTTGCAGTATATTGTTCGTTGCTGGCATCATACTCATTTTCGGCCGATAGTACATTTGCCCATGCTGTTTCAACCGATTTGCGCAACTGGTTGCGGATATTCTGTTCGTTTATTTCGGCAGAAGTCTGATTTATTTTTGCCAGTGACACTTGCGAGCGCACCTGTTTCTGCTGGAAAATGGGCATGGAAAGGGTAAGGCCCAGGGTGGGTGTAAGATTATGGTCAAGTTGCGAGGCAAATTTCAGACTTTCGGCCAGGCTGTTATAGCCTGAGCTAAGCCCTGCATTCAGGCTGAGCTGAGGGAAATAACCGGCTTTGGCTATTTCCATATCATAAGCAGATATTTGCTTTTGCAGGGCCGCACTTTTTATTTGTGGCTTGATTTCAAGCGCTGTTGCGTAAATTTTATCTGCTGATGATACGTTTAATTGTTTGCCCGTTTGCGAAAAGTCGGGTTTTTCAATGGCAAAGGAGTCATTTACCGGGATTTCCATTATTTGCATCAGGTTAAGCCGGCTTAGCTGAAGTTGCTTGACTGCATTGGCAACCAGTAGCTTTTCATTGGCTTCCTGCGCTTTTACCTGGAGATAATCGGCTTTTGAGATGATGCGTAATGCCATCCGTTCACCGGCCAGTGCAAGTTGCTGTTGGGTTGATAATAGCTGATTGTTGCTGTTTTGGAGTTGCTCTTCGGCGTACAATACCTGAAGATAGTAATCCAGCACCTGCAGGCTGATGTTTTCACGCGAGGCCTCTGTGTCAAACGTTGAAGCATTATATTCAAGCTGTGATTGCCTGATGCTGCTGCTGGTGCGAAATCCGTTGAACAGATTCAGATTTGAACTGAGCGAAAGGTTGGTGTTGTTGTAATCGTTGAAATCATATCCGCCCTCTGCATTTTGCTGGTCCGACCAGGAAAAATTCTGCCGGACCGAAGCGTCAAGTGTAGGGAAACGTGATGCCCGCGCTTGTTCCTTGTTTACCTGTTTGATTTCAGAGGTCAGCACAGTTTGCCTTACCTGAAGGTTGTGCTCAAGCGCAGTGTGAATACAATCGCTGAGCGTCCAGACTTCGGACTGTGCAAATGCAGGTCCGCTGAAGAAAATTATAAGCAGGGAAGAGAATAGAATTCGTCTGATTTTCATTGTTATCCGGTTTGATGCAGCAAAACTATGGTGCGCTGAACCGGAATGAAAATCTTTTAGACTAATGGGGCTTATTTACCGACCAAATACAAGAAATACCCATCTTAAAATCAATCGGGATAAATATGGAGCGTTTCACTTAGCCTGATATCTTTTGAAGAGGCTCCAATCATAATTCTGAAATCACCAGGTTCAACTACGGGGTTCAGCTGAACATCCAGCATTTGCAGCATTCGGGGTGTGATTTCAAATTCAATATTTTTCGATTCGCCGGGCAAAAGATGAATTCTTCTGAATCCTTTAAGTTCGGTTACCGGTCGTGAAACAGAAGCCACCAGGTCGCGCAGATACAGTTGCACAACTTCATCGCCTGCAGTAGTTCCGGTGTTTTTAAGGGTAAACTGCACCCTGAATGTATGATGATTTTGTTTGGGGCTAATGATGAGGCTGTCATAGCTGAAACTGGTATAGCTTAGTCCGTAGCCGAAAGGGAAAAGAGGCTGACCGCTCAGGTTTACATAATCATCGCCACGGCCGGTTGGTTTATGAGAATACACCAAAGGTAATTGCCCTTCGTGTTGGGGAAACGTAATGGGCAGCCTGCCGGCAGGATTGTATTTTCCAAACAGCACATCGGCTATGGCAGTGCCTCCGGCTTCACCTGCATACCACACATCTATGATGCCGGGTACTTTGTCAATCCAGTGGTTCATGGTAATGGCACTTCCACCGGTAAGTACTACAACCAGGGGTTTGCCGGTGGCTGCCAGCTGGTCAATCATTGTTTCCTGGTTTCCCGGCAGATCAAGCAGGGCTCTGTCGCGAAACTCACCTTCTTCAATGCCTGCAGCCATAATGATCAGGTCGCTTTTTGATGCCAGTTCAACCGCAGCATTCATTTGTGATGCATAGTTGGCGGGTGTGCCAAAGTCCCATACCAGTTTGAACCAGGCATTTCCCACCGGTTCGGAATATTCAATGCGTATATCGTATTCCTTCCCTTCTGTAAACTGAAATTCTGCCGTTTTCAGGTTTCGTCCGGTGTGTAAGCAGTTGTCAATCAATAGTATGTTGTCAATATATAATCTGTAGCCATCGTTGCCGTCAATGCCAATTTGTATCTTGTCTGTAACAGGTCCTATTATCTTGCCTTCCCATCTTACGGCGTAAAAGTCATAATTTAGCTTCTGCGGATCGGGCGGAAAAAGTGTCCATTGGAAATTAATCTGCGGGTCGGTTCTGGTAAAAACCGGTTCTCCTTTAAAGTTGATATTGTTGTAATAGGCGCCCGTCAGTCCGGGTGTTTTAACATTGTTTTGAGTAAAGCTCAGGTATTCAGCCTGAACAGGAACATAGCTGATAACCTCGCGCGAACAGCCGGGCAGGTAATTTACTTCAGTCTTGGCGTCTACTGCTTCGCGGATGCCCTGTAACATTGAGATTACTTGATTGCCGGGGCCGCTATATCCGCCAAGGCGGGCCTCTGTTGCGTCGGGGCCGATAACGGCTATGGATTTGATATGGGGGCTGAGGGGCAGAATTTGTTGATCGTTTTTCAACAGTACTATTGATTTTCTGGCGGCTTCAAGCGCAATCAGCCGGTTTTCAGGAGTTCCATTCATGCGTTCGGCCTGTTCGGGATTGGCATACGGATGTTCGAAAAGTCCCAGTTCAATTTTGGCTTTTAAAACCCTGCCTGCTGCACTGTCGATGATAGCAGAAGGTATATTTCCCGATTTAAAGGCGCCAATAAATAAAGGGTAATGTTCATAAGCGGTCTGAAAAATAACATCAAGTCCGTTATTGATGGCGTTTTCTGCCGATTGCTGATAGTTTTCAGCAGTATAATGCAATACGTTGGCACCTCCGGTTGCACCTGCATCGGAGATAACAAATCCTTTGAACTTCCACTCTTCTTTTAACAGTTTGTTTAATAGCCAGTTATTGGCGGTGCAGGGGCTTCCGTCCAGTGAATTGTAGGCAGTCATTACCGATCGTGCGCCCGCCCGGTGAAAAGCGGCTTCAAAGGTTTTAAGTTCGGTTTCCCTGAGGGTGCGTTCATTGTCATGAACAGGGTAGCTGTCGCGTCCGCCTGCGCCATAGTTGGAAACAAAATGTTTGGGGGTGGCAATGATGTTTCGTTTTTCAAATTCAGAAATAAAAGCCACACCCATTTCCGACGACAGAAAAGGGTCTTCACCGTATGTTTCCTCCACGCGACCCCAGCGCACATCTCCGGCAATATTGATTACCGGTGACAGCACCTGTCTGATTCCCCTGCTTTTAGTCTCGAGTGCAATGGCGGCAGCCATGCGGTGCATAAGTGAGGTGTCAAATGTGGCTGCCATAGCAATGGATTGCGGAAATGCAGTGGCTCCCGGCCTGACCAGCCCATGTAATGCTTCGTCAAATGGTAAAATTGGAATGCCAAGTCGGGTATTTTCAACGAAATACTGTTGTGCCTGGTTAATCATGCGGGCCATTTCGCCCGCATTGCCCCCTCCGCCATTCTGAATCATCTGCCCGGCAGCTGTATTTGTGTTTGATACCCCGCCTTCAAAACCAAAGGCGCCATCTTTATAACGGTTTTTGTCTTTGTTCCATTCTTCGGCCAGCATAAAAAGCTGCCAGAACTTTTCTTCCGGGGTCATTCTTTTCAATAAATCGTTGACCCTTAATTCCACCGCAACTGTGGAGTCTTTATATATCTGACAAGTTCCGTTAACAACGATAAGAAACAATGCCAACAAAAGAAATTTGGACTTCATAGCAGATTCATTTATTTGAAAGCCAAACGTACTTGTTTAAATGGTAAATTACAAAACAATGCAGATTTTTCCCTTATGAATGCCTGTTATTTTAATGACAAAGAAAAGCCCCTGTAAAACTCTACAGGGGCTGGTTTATTACAAAAAGCTTTAAAAGATTGCAGATAAATGGCTTATGCTTCGATAGCAGCTACACCAGGTAATACTTTGCCTTCAATAAATTCGAGCATGGCACCACCACCGGTACTCACATAGCTAACCTTGTCGGCCAGTTTAAATTTGTTGACTGCCGCTACTGAATCGCCGCCGCCAACGAGAGAGAATGCGCCTTTTTGAGTAGAGTTGGCAATGGATTTGGCAATCTGGACAGTACCTTCGGCAAAGCTGGGCATTTCAAAAACACCCATCGGGCCATTCCAGAGAATGGTTTGCGAGTTCATCAGTACGCTGTCGAACAGGGCTACTGATTCAGGTCCGATATCAAGGCCCATCCAGCCATCAGGAACATCATTTGATTTTACCAATTTTGTTTCGGCATCGTTGGCAAATGCATTGGCTGCGATGGCATCAACCGGCAGGATAATGTTCACGCCGTGCATTTTGGCACCTTCGAGTGTATTGAGTGCGAGTTCGAGCAAATCGTCTTCTACCAGTGAATTGCCTACTTTTCCGCCCATGGCTTTAATAAAAGTAAACATCATGCCGCCGCCAATAATCAGGTTGTCAACCTTGTCGAGCAAATGTTCGAGAATCTGGATTTTGCCTGAAACTTTAGCACCACCCAGCACGGCTGTAAATGGTTTTTTACCTTCTTTCAGTACTTTGTTCAGGCTTCCAACCTCTGCATTCATCAGATAGCCAAACATTTTGTCGTTGGGGAAATAGGCCGCAACCAGTGCTGTGGAGGCATGTGCGCGGTGAGCTGTGCCAAAAGCGTCGTTTACATAGCAATCGGCATAAGAAGCCAGCTGTTTGGTGAAATCTTTTTGTTTTTCTTTGGTAGCAGCTTTGGCGGCTTTCTTTTCTTCGTCGGTAGCTGTTTCAGGCAGACGTGGTTTTCCCTCTTCTTCTTCGTAATAGCGAAGGTTTTCAAGTAAAAGTACTTCTCCGGGTTTCAGGCCTGCACTTAATGTTTTGGCTGATTCGCCCATGCAGTCATCGGCAAATTTTACATCAAGTTTTAAAACCTGATTCAGATAAGGAATGATATGTTTGAGAGAGAGTTTGTTTTCGAAATTCTTTTTCGGACGGCCAAGGTGCGACATCAGGATAACAGAGCCGCCGCCTGCCAGCACCTTTTGAATGGTTTTGAGCGCTGCATCAATACGTGTGGTGTCTGTAATCTTCAGGGTTTCGTCCAGAGGTACATTAAAATCGACCCTGATCAGTGCGCGTTTGCCTGTAAAGTCGTATGAATCAATCGTTTTCATATTCATTGATTTAGGTTAAAAACGTGTACGAAGATACGGCTTTTACACAAATTCTGAAAGAGTTATTTTTATACCCGTATGGAGATGGGTGTCGGCATGAACTTATGTGAAGGCAGGATTTCGGGTGGTGTTCACATGGCGATTGATTTCATATTTTCATGCGCTTTCGCAGGCATTGGCTTTTTTCTACCTTTGCAGCCCATTAAATTGTTGATTCAATGCATTCTTACACAGGTAACCTGATTTCAAAGCTGCCCATGACCGGCACCAGTATTTTTGCGGTGATGTCGGCGCTGGCCCGCGAGCACAATGCCATCAATCTGTCGCAGGGCTTCCCTGATTTCCCGGTGTCTGATGAGCTGATAAAGCTGGTAAACAGCTATATGAAAAAGGGTTTTAATCAGTATGCCCCCATGACAGGCGTGCAGGAGCTGCGCGAAGAAATTTCGGCTATGTTTAACCAAAAATATAATGCCGATTATCATCCCGAAAGTGAAATAACCATTACAGCTGGCGCCACTCAGGGGTTGTTCAGTATTATTTCTGCTTTTATCAAACCGGGCGACGAAGTGGTGGTTTTTGAACCTGCCTATGATAGTTATGCGCCGGTTATTAAACTGCAGGGTGGGCTGGTTAAATATGCCAGGTTAACAGAACCTGATTACAGCATCGACTGGGATACACTTCCTTCGCTTATTTCGGGCAATACCCGTATGATTATTTTGAATACGCCCCACAATCCTACAGGCAGCGTATTGAAAGCCGGCGATTTGCTGAAACTTGAAAAGCTTACCCAAGACCGTGATATCCTGATTTTGAGTGATGAGGTTTATGAACACCTGATTTATGACGGGCTCCCGCACGAAAGTGTGTGTAAATATCCTGAACTTGCCAGCCGGGCGCTGATTACCGGATCTTTTGGTAAAACATTTCATGCTACCGGATGGAAATGTGGTTTTGTGCTGGCACCGGCTAATCTTACTGCCGAACTGCGCAAAATACATCAATTTGTGGTTTTTGCTGTAAATACACCGGTGCAGTATGCCATTGCTGAGTATCTGAAAAATCCTGCAGCTTACCTTGACCTGGGAAACTTTTATCAGCAAAAACGCGACCTTTTTCTTAAATTTGTAGAGCCTTCGAGGTTTACTGCCAAACCGGCATCAGGCACCTATTTTCAATTGCTCGATTACAGTCGTATCAGTGATGAAAAGGAAGCTGATTTTGCCGTCAGGCTTACCCGTGAATTTGGCATTGCATCTATTCCCGTTTCTTCGTTTTATCACAATTATACTGATAATAAAGTGCTGCGGTTCTGTTTTGCCAAAACTGCTGAAACTATTGAAAAGGCCGCTGAAATACTTTGTCGGATTTGATGAATTTGAAATCCTGCCAGGTTGCGCGTAACCTGAAGCTGCAGTTTTCTGATAGCCACCGCAGGTGATCTTCAGTCTTTCAGAAGCTGTTATAAATTTTCATCTTTGCAACAGGGTCGTTTTGTTTTTGCTGAACCTGTTATAAAATTTCTTCAACCTTAAAAGCCTGTTTGTATGTCAGCTTTATCTACCGTTTTACCCCTGAATGTGAGCATTGTTCAGGCTCCGCTCGAATGGGCGGCAAAGGAGGCAAACCTGTCTTATTTTACCGAAGTGATGCTCCCTTTTTCAGGAAAAACTGACCTGATTGTATTGCCCGAAATGTTTGCCACAGGATTTGTTACCGAACCTGCAGAAGTGGCTGAGCAGATGGATGGCAGAGTCATGAAGTGGATGGCATCTGCTGCGGCAGCGCTTCAATGTGTGATTACCGGAAGTGTATCGATTGAAGAAAATGGCCGCTTTTTTAACCGGTTGGTGTGGATGCGTCCTGACGGCAGTTATGAAGCAGCTGATAAACGGCATTTGTTTAGCATGGGCAATGAACATTTGCGTTTTACTGCCGGTACTGAACCTTTGATAGTTGAACTGAAAGGCTGGAAAATAAAACTGTTGATTTGTTATGATCTCCGGTTCCCGGTTTGGAGCAGGAATCGTTATTCAAACCAGGCCTATGCCTATGATCTTTTAATTTATGTGGCCAATTGGCCGGCCAGCCGCAGCCATGTATGGAAAACCCTGTTGCCGGCACGTGCCATTGAAAACCTGTCGTATTGCATAGGCGTTAACCGGATTGGAGAGGATGGACATGGATTGCCCCATACAGGTAATTCATGCGTGCTTGATTTTAAAGGACGTGAATTGCTGACAGCTCCGCCCGATGAACCGTTTGCTAAGTCAGTGGAACTGAATTACAGTTCGCTGGAAGAGTTCAGAAACAGGTTTGCAGTCGGACCAGACTGGGACCGATTTCAAATAGTAGATTAATTAATGGCCACACAGGCTGAAAAAGTAAAGGTAGCATGAGATTTGAAGATTATAATTTTGCCCCGGTCATCAAAAAAAATCTGGCACTTGCCGGTTTTAACCGACCCACTGATATTCAGTTTAAAACCATTCCGCCAGTGCTGAAGGGTGAAGATGTGCTGGCCATTGCCCAAACCGGCACCGGTAAAACCGCAGCTTTTGCGATACCAGTGCTTCATTTACTGATTTCTGACCGCGAAGCAGAAGCCGGTATTCGTTGTATGGTAATGGCTCCCACACGTGAACTGGCGCTGCAGATTACTGATGTATTCAATTCGTTGGGCAAAGGAAGCCGGGTGAAAACATTGTGTGTGCACGGTGGCGTTGAGCAGGATCCTCAGATTCAGCGTTTGGCTAAAGGGGTGGATATTTTAGTTGCTACCCCGGGCCGCATGTTCGACCTGGTGAGCCAGGGACATATCACTACTGATAAAGTGGAGATTCTGGTGCTGGATGAAGCCGATCATATGCTCGACCTTGGCTTTATTCATGATATCAGACAACTGGTGAAGATATTGCCCAAAAAGAGGCAAACACTTTTCTTTTCGGCTACCATCGACTCTGAAATCAAGAAGCTGGCCTATTCGTTGGTAAAGGACGCTATTCGTATACAGATTTCTCCCAAAGATCCTGTTTCAAAAAATGTAGATCATTCGGTTGGCTTTATTGCCATGGATGACAAGCGCTTTTTTCTTGAACGGCTGATTAATGAACATCCTGAAAGCAGAATTCTGGTGTTTGTCAGAACGAAAGTCAGAGCCGAAAGAGTGAGCGCAGCCCTGGCGCGTGTGGATATTAAAAGCCTGACCATGCATGGCGATAAAGAGCAGAAAGAACGCATTTTGGCGCTCAGGCAATTCAGAGATGGAGCTGTATTGGTTTTGATTGCCACCGATGTGAGTGCCCGTGGTATTGATATTGATGGGGTGGAATACGTGGTAAATTATGATTTGCCCGAACAAGCCGAAAACTATGTGCACCGTGTTGGCCGCACTGGCCGCGGAAAAAAAAGAGGGACTGCTATTGCTTTTTGCAGCCCCGAAGAAAAACCATTGCTTGATGCCATTGAAGAGTATACAGGCAACAAAATCAGTGTACTGGAAATTACCCGCAGCGATTACTCCGCAACGCTTGATTTAACGTCAGAAAGCAAAGCCGACTGGAAATCGCTGGTTGAACAGGCCGAAAAAGAAGAAGAAAAGTATTTGAAAGGCAAAAAGAAAAAAAAGTGGTAGATGCCTCAAAAATGCAAGCCAGTGAGGAGCATCATGACTTTACAACCAGCTTAAAGCCGATGCCATGCACATTGATGAGCTCAACCCGGTTGTCGCCTTTCAGGTATTTTCTAAGCTTGGCAATATAAACATCCATGCTTCGTGCATTAAAGTAGCTGTCGTCCTGCCATATTTTGTTCAGGGCATAGCTGCGGTCAAGCACCTCGTTTTTGTTTTCGCAAAGAAGCCTCAGCAGATCATTTTCTTTTGAAGTCAGGCGTTGTTCAAGGTCGTTGAGTTTGAGTATCTGTAAAGTATAGTCAAAGCTGTATTTGCCAATTTCAAATATTTTACCACCTGAAGCTACATGGCCTGAGCGGCGCAGAATCGCTTCCATGCGCACAATCAGCTCTTCCATGCTGAAGGGTTTGGTCAGGTAGTCATCTGCTCCTGCCTGGAATCCCTTAAGTTTGTCTTCCTCCAGCGATTTGGCTGTGAGAAAAAGAATGGGTATGTTTTTGTCATGTTGCCTTATTTCCCTGGCCAGGGTAAAACCATCCTTCACAGGCATCATCACATCAACAATGCAAAAATCGAATTGTTCCTTGCTAAAAAGGTCAAAGGCTTCCTGCCCGTTAATACAAAGTTTGGTGGCATATCCTTTGGCTTCCAGATATGATTTCAGGATATTTCCAAGATTACGATCGTCTTCGGCCAGTAATACGCGTGTTTTTTCTTTTTCCATAATCCGGTTTTTTCTGAGTGCGCTAATCTGCTTTTTTTATAATTGCTACCTGTCAACTACAGGATGTTTTTGCTTTTTCCCCAGCTTGTCAATCAATATTCATTTATCATTCAAAGCTGAAAAATCATTATATCTGTCCGGCAGGCAACCATATTCTGAAGGTAGAGCCTTTGCCTGATTCGCTTTCAACACTTACCTTTCCTTCGTGTTTTTCGACAATAAATTTTACATAGCTCAGGCCTAATCCAAACCCCTTCACATTATGTACATCGCCGGTTGGAACACGGTATAGTTTTTCAAATATTTTCTTCTGATTGGCCTTGCTGATACCGGTACCGTTATCGGTGATACTTATCAGAATCCCATTTTGCTGATCTTCAGTAACCACTGTAATCAGCGGCTTTTTGGGTGTGTATTTGTTGGCATTGTCAAGCAGGTTGTTGATTACATTGGTGATATGCACTTTATCGGCCAGAATTTCGGGGTGCATTGCTCTGAAATCGGTCGTAATGCTGCCATCGCGTATTTCAACCTGAATGGCTATTTTGCGGATGACATCTGAAATGACTTTGTGCAGGTCGAAATTTTCTTTACGTAAATTCAACTGCCCTTTTTCGAGAATGGCCGTTTGCAGAATTTTTTCAGCCATCACACCAAGGCGTTTGTTTTCTTCGCTGATAATGTCGATATAGGAATGAAACAGCTCTTCGGTTTTACTTACTTCGGGGTCGTTCAATACTTCGCAGGCCAGCGATACAGTAGAAATAGGCGTTTTAAATTCATGCGTCATATTGTTGATGAAGTCGTTCTTCATCTCCGAAAGTTTTTTCTGTCTGATAATGGCAATCATCACAACCACAAAAGCAATGATAATGATAAGCATCAGGGCTCCCGAAATAATGAGCATTCCGCTCATTTGTATGAGCAGATAACGGGTTTGGGCAGGAAACCAGATGAGCAGATAATCGGGCGGACTGTATGAATTGCCCGGGAAAAGCTGAAAAAAGAGCCCTTTTTCCAGAAGTTGTTTCTGGAAGCCGGGATTTTTTTCAATCACCATAATGTTTCGCCCCTCACTGAAAACCCCGAACTCGTATTGGGTTTTTATTCCTTTTTCCGAAAGGGCTTTGCCTAGCAGGCTGTCGAGCTGGCCTCGTCTGATGCGGTGCTCAATATTGGGCGTAAACGGCGAATTAAACATTTCGTCAAATACCTGATTGAGCAGAAATGCTTTTTTGCGATTGAGCTGTCGGGCATAAACGCTCAGGTTGGGATTGTCGGTGGTATTGTCGCCTTCTCCCGGAAAATTCATTCTGGCCGAATCCGATCTCTTTACCAGTTTCCATTGGTTGTCTTCAAAAACTTCATCCCATTGTTGTTGTCGCTGGTAATTAAATGTGTTGCCGGTGTCGGGTTTTATGCCCATTCTTACCGATTCGAGGTTAATCAGGTAATCAAGCGAATCAATGGTGCGCAACAGGTTACTGTATTCCAGGTTCTTTTTTACCTGTTTGTCAAGCTCAGCTTTTTCGAGCCGCGACATTACCAGGCTTACTGCATCAGCGGCACTGCGCTGGAAATCAGCTTCGCGCAATTGCACGGCACTCTTTATCCAGTAGGCCTGAATGCCTGTGAGAATGGTTAGTGCAACACTCACCAGTATAGCTATAAAAATTATTAACCGTCGGTTCATCTCTGCAAAGTTAAGCGACCGCATGCATAATGGTGCCGGTCATTAACAACTTTTAACTTTTGTTAGGGTTCGTTAACAAGCCAGGGAGTGAGGCGATACTATCTTTGCTTCATCAGAACGATATAATCAATGGGTTAACCATTCAATATATTTTGGTGTGTTTTGTGTTTTGTGTGTTACGTGTTTAACAGGTTTTCCTGAAATAAAAGTGCAGCTTTCCCACAGGGCTGCACTTTTTATTTATTGCAGTTTCTGATGTATCTTTGCAGCGCTTTAAAATAACAGTAAAATCTAAATTTAGCATACTATGATTGATCTGAAAATCAGTATCGATAAGCTGAAAGGCTTTGTTGACGATGCATCCGTTAAGGCCTTTGAACAGCAGCTCGTGCTGCATCAGGGTGCTCTTTTGAATAAAACGGGTAAAGGAAACGATTTTTTGGGCTGGATTACCCTGCCCGATGAAATTGATGAAACCATGCTCAGGTCTATTGAGGCTGATGCAGCTGAAATTTCGGCCAAAGCAGAGATTTATGTGGTGATTGGTATCGGGGGTTCCTATCTGGGCGCAAGAGCAGTAATTGAAGCATTGCAGCATAATTTTGCTGGTCTTCAGTCGCCGGCCGAACGTAAATCACCCTTTATTGTTTATGCCGGTAATAATATTTCGGAAGATTATCTGGCTGATTTGATTGATATTCTTGATAAACGTGATTATGCTCTTACCGTGGTGTCCAAATCGGGAACAACAACTGAGCCGGCTATTGCCTTCAGGGTTTTGCGCCGCCATCTGGAGCAGAAATATGGCCATGAAGAAGCCCGCAAACGCATTATTGCAATTACCGACCAATCAAGAGGCGCTCTTAAAAAACTGGCTGATGCCGAAGGCTATAAAACCTATGTTGTGCCCGACGATGTGGGAGGCCGCTATTCGGTACTGACACCGGTAGGACTTTTGCCGATTGCTGTGGCCGGATTCAATATCCGCGAATTTGTAAATGGCGCGAAAGCCATGAAGCAGATTGTAACCACCGCTAAAACCATTGAGGATAATCCGGCTTTTAAATATGCTGCTGCCCGCAATGCTTTGTATGCCTCAGGCAAGCCGGTTGAAATCATGGTCAATTATTTGCCTTCATTGGTTTACATTACCGAATGGTGGAAACAACTTTATGGTGAAAGTGAAGGCAAACAGCATCGTGGTATTTTCCCTGCCGGGGTGAGCTTTACCACTGATTTGCACTCTATGGGCCAGTATGTTCAGGATGGTCTTCGTATTATTTTTGAAACCGTATTGAGTATTGAAAAACCTAAACGCGAATTTGCCGTGCCTGTTGAAGAAGATGATGCCGACGGACTTAATTTTGTGGCCGGTCGCCGCATTCATGAGGTAAACAGGCAGGCCGAACTGGGAACTCTGCTGGCTCATGTTGATGGATTGGTCCCCAATATTGTGCTTAGCCTCCCGGCTTTAAATGAAAATACGATTGGCCAGCTGCTCTATTTCTATGAATTTGCCTGTGCACTTTCGGGGTATCTGCTCGATGTGAACCCGTTTGACCAGCCTGGTGTTGAAGCTTACAAGAAGAATATGTTTGCATTGCTTGGCAAGCCTGGTTTTGAAGAACAAACCGAAGCCCTGCGCAAAAGATTGTAAAAACGTATATCATCCATATTTTAAATCCTGCCCGGTTTGTTTACGGGCAGGATTTTGTTTTTCATCACCTTTTATAATTTTGATTTCTATGCGATTTTTCTTATATTTACCATTGTAAAACAAAATGTCATGGACAATCTTCTATTGAGAATAATGGCTGAAAGTTTTGAAAGAAAAGCCCCTGAGGAAAATGGAACCCAAAGTGACAAGCCCTTTATCACCTTATCCAGGGAGTTTGGCTGTCAGGCCAATTTGCTGGCTACTATGCTAAAAAGTGAGCTTGATCAATCGGGTACAGCCTGGCGGATTATGAACAAGGAGATTATTCTGAGTGCTGCGCAGGAGCTCAAAATGGATCCCGAAAAAATTAGCATGATTGCCGGTTCAACCGACCGTACCCGCATGGATGAAGTGATGCATGCCCTCTCCTCAAAATTTTATAAAAGTGACCGGAAAATAAGGCAAACCATTGCCGATGTGGTGCGCAATACTGCTAAAACAGGTCACACTATTATTGTAGGCCGGGGCGGGGCTGCCGTTACACGTGGTATGCGCTCTGCAGTTCATGTTCACCTCATTGCTCCGGTTGAATGGCGGCTGGAATCGCTTATGGACAGGCATGGCTGGAAAAGGGAAGAAGCCTATAAACAGCTTACCGAAATTGACCATAAACGCTATAAACTGATTCGCGATAATCTGAAAGGAATGATGCCTTCTGAGCATCTTTTTGACCTGACCATTAACTGCAGTCAGGTTACACATCAGGAAATGACGGGCCTGATATTGAAACTGGCTTCACTCAGAGGGCTTGTCTGACTTTGCATTGTTAGCTTTATTCAATCTGTCTGTTGCTATATGACCGCTGCGTGGCCATGAACCCAATGGTATAGTTTATGGCGCATTGTGGTTGTTGATCATATAACTTTTTTTATAAAAACAGGGATTGATTGCCGATAAGGTGCCTGGTTAAAAATAAAAACCTTTCATCCTGAAAGGCTTGTTATGATAGAAATGCGGTATCTTTTCACCTTAAATTCAGGGTGCATCCTGATTAAAATATGACTTCATTTTCATTCTTTTCGCTTTTTTTTGGTTTGACAACTTAGTTTTTTGTAAAATTTGCAAATCAGAAGTAAAAAAGCATTGTAATGGTGTATCATGTTGTAAATGATGAATTTGTGTAATTTATCATTACATATGGATGTATGTGAATAGGCGGAAAGGTCCTGAATTCAGATACAGACACCCGTTTACTGAGAATAAATACATCTTCAAATACAACACAACGAATAATTTTATGGAAAACGCAATTACCAATACTGCAGCCGATAACATTCGTATTCTGGCCGCAGCGATGGTTGAGAAAGCAAAGTCGGGCCATCCGGGCGGTGCCATGGGTGGCGCTGATTTTATCAACATTCTTTATTCTGAATTTCTGCGGTACGATCCATCAGATATGGGTTGGCATATGCGCGATCGTTTTTTCCTCGATCCGGGTCATATGTCACCGATGCTTTATGCCGTTCTTTCTCTTTCAGGAACCTACTCCATTGACGATTTAAAGAACTTCAGGCAATGGGGCAGCTGTACACCCGGTCATCCTGAAGTGGATAAACTGAGGGGTGTTGAAAATACTTCCGGCCCATTGGGTCAGGGACATACCATGGCAGTGGGAGCTGCCATTGCTGAGCGTTTTCTGTGTGCACGCTTTGGTGAGTGGATGTCGCACAAGACGTATGCCTATATTTCGGATGGTGGTGTTCAGGAAGAAATTTCTCAGTCGGCTGGCCGTATTGCCGGATATCTGGGGCTGAATAACCTCATTATGTTTTTCGACTCCAATGATATTCAGCTTTCAACCGAAACGGGTGCGGTTACCTGCGAAAATACAGCCCTGAAATATGAAGCCTGGGGCTGGAATGTAATGACCATTGATGGAAATAATGCTGATGAAATCCGTGGTGCATTGTCGAAAGCTGTGAATGAAAAGGAAAAGCCAAGCCTGATTATTGGCAAAACCGTTATGGGTAAAGGCGCTGTTAAAGCCGATAACAGTAGCTTTGAGCGTAATTGTGCCACACATGGTATGCCTTTGGGCGAATCAGGAGCTTCGTTTGAAAAAACGATTGAAAATCTGGGTGGCAATCCGGCCGACCCGTTTGTTGTTTTCCCCGAGGTAAGCGAATTGTATCGTCAGGCACGCGAATCAAAGATAAAGGAGGCTGCCGTGCGCAAAGGCCTTCAGCAGGAGTGGGAAAAACAAAATCCTCAGCTGGCCGCCAAGCTGGCCTCTTTTCTGTCAGGAGCGCTTCCGTCGCTTGATTTTGAATCGATTGTCCAAAAAGAAAATGTGGCTTCAAGAGCTGCTTCTTCAGCCGTTTTATCTTATCTGGCACAGCATGTCGAAAACATGATTGTTTCTTCGGCCGACCTTTCCAATAGCGATAAAACCGATGGTTTTCTTAAATATACCAAACCTTTTGTAAGAGGTGATTTTAGTGGAGCCTTTTTACAGGCCGGTGTCAGCGAACTTACCATGGCGGCTATCTGTAACGGTATTGCGCTGCATGGCGGTGTATGGGCGGCATGTGCTACTTTCTTCGTATTCAGCGACTATATGAAGCCCGCTGTGCGTCTGTCGGCACTCATGGGCCTGCCGGTAAAATATATCTGGTCGCACGATGCCTTCCGGGTTGGCGAAGACGGGCCAACACATCAACCGATAGAACAGGAAGCCCAGATTAGATTGCTTGAGCAGCTTAAAAATCATCATGGAAAAATGAGTTTGCTGGCTCTTCGTCCGGCCGATGCCGCCGAAACAACTGTGGCATGGAAAATGGCAATGGAAAATACCGATACACCTACAGCTCTTATTTTTTCTCGTCAGAATATCAAGGATTTGCCTGTGGCTTCTGAATTGTCTAAATACAAATCAGCGCTGCAGGCTGAAAAAGGAGCTTACATTGTATCAGATGGTTCCGGACAACCCGATGTAGTACTGGTTGCCAGTGGTTCAGAAGTTGCAACCCTTATTGAAGGGGCTGAGCTGCTCAAGGCAGATAGCCAGCTCAGGGTAAGAGTGGTTTCTGTGATTTCTGAAGGGCTTTTCCGTCAACAGTCTGATGCTTATCAGCGCAGCATTATTCCTGCTGATGTTCCTGTGTTCGGTCTTACAGCCGGTTTACCTGTTACTTTGGCAGGGCTGGTAGGTTCCAGGGGTAAGGTATGGGGGCTCGATCATTTTGGTTATTCAGCTCCTGCTAAAGTGCTGGATAAGGAATTCGGGTTTACCGGCCAGAATGTTTATAGCCAGGTAAAAAGTATGCTTGCCAGATAAGGCAACAGGCTAACCTGTGGAATGATAATATGAACCGGCCGGCATCCTGAGATGCCGGCCGGTTTTCTATTCTGTAAATTATGCTGATTTTTTTTGATACAATGATGCGAAGGGATTGGTCCCCGGCTGCTTATTTTTCAGCAACTACAATGGCAGACGCTCCCATCAGCAAAGGATAACCTTTGACCGAGCCAAATCCTGCCTTCATCAGTATTTCCGATAACTCAGGTATTGACCAGTAGTTGTTGCCCGAGTAGGCAAGGTAATCATATGCCGGCCGGTTGCCCGAAATGAGTCCGCCAACAGGCGCTGTAATATATTTCATGTACTGATGGTAGCCCCAGCGGATAAGTTTGCTGGATGGCTGACTGGTTTCAACAATAACGAAACGCCCGCCTGGCTTTAAAACCCTGAAAATTTCACTGATATGAAGCTGAGCGTCAGGGTTTTCAAAAGTAAGATTGCGAAAGCCAAACGAGATGCCGATTGCGTCAAAAAAATTATCCTCAAAGGGCATGTTTCCGGCATCACCCTGAATCAGTTTCACCCGGCCTTCACCAAAAACAGCCACTTTTTCTTTAGCCCGCTCGAGCATGGTGTGACTGAAATCAAGGCCATACAAGTCAGTGGAAGCAGGCGCGTTTTTGGCAATATGCATGGTAAGGTCAGCGGTTCCACAGCAAAGGTCAAGCACACGCCCGGGTTTATTTTCAAGCACTTTGGCAGCTGTTTTCCGACGCCAGCCTTCGTCCATATTCAACGTAAGAATGCGGTTAAGAATGTCGTATTTGGGTGGAACGTCGGTAAATATTTTCTGGGTTGGGCGGAAGCCGGTTTCGTCGCGGAACATGTCTTGATTTTTCATTGAAATTGCAAAGATAGGGAAGTTTATATGTTTAATGTCTTATCGTATAATTTTGAAGTTCATGATGTTTGTGTTTTTAGCGCTAATCATGCTTTTTTCGTTAAGTCCTGCCTTATGGCTTCGAAATTAAACTGTGTCTGTAACAGGCCGTACGTTCACCTGTGTTTGTTTTCACAACATGCTTGCCTGGTCAAATATTAAATAGTTTTATTTGCTTTGGCTTTGAAGCATTTTCATACATTTGCACCTGTACTTAACTCATATCAACATGCGTAAAACAATCATTTTCATGGCAGTGGCAGCATTGCTGGCCGTGGTTGGCTGTGGGAAAAAACAACCTTCAGCCACCGGAACTGAAACTGTAAAAACATTTATTGAACAACCAACTGTGGAAAAAGTTACAAAAGCCCTGACTGATTCGTTGGGCGAATCGGCGAAATTTCGCATCGAAAGAGGCGTAAAACAGGTGGCAGCCTTATGGCGCGAAAGCGATGGAACCGCTGTTGATTTCGAAAAGTTTTGTAAAGAGAATTTTGCAGCCACTGATGCTGCGCAAGAAACACTTTTCAAAAAACTTGAGCGGAATTTTGAAATTTTCAGGGGCTATTTTCATAAAATGGATGTACTGCTAAAAGAGCCGATACAGCTAACCGGCCCCGAAATTGAGCCGGTTGATATGATGTTTGGAAGTTATGATGCCTCAGCACACCTGGATGATGATTTCTTTAATAACAAAATTGCCTTTATCACAGCGCTTAACTTTCCTTTTTATTCGCTTAAGGAAAAAACTGAGCTTGGCGAAAAATGGAGCCGCAAAGAATGGGCTTATGCCCGTATGGGCGACCGCTTTACCTCCCGTGTGCCGGCCGATATAATCCTGAAAGCCTCGCAAACACTTACCGAAGCTGATGCCTATATTTCTGATTATAACATTTATATGGGGAAACTTCAGAACGCAGAAGGAAAATTTCTGTTCCCTGCTGACATGAAACTTATTACCCACTGGGGATTGCGCGATGAACTGAAGTCAAATTATACCGGAGAAAATGGAATTGAGAAACAGCGGATGATTTATGCTGTTATGAAACATATTATTGACCAGAGTATTCCTCAACAGGTTATCAATAAAGAGGAGTATGCCTGGAATCCATTGGACAACAAGATATTTAAAGATGGGAAAGAACAGACTTCAACCCCAGAGCCTGATAAACGTTATGCGGTTTTGCTTGATAATTTTCATGTGATGAAAGCCATTGATGCTTATAGCCCCAACTTCCCCACATACATCAGCCGCGCTTTTGAAGGTGGAATGGAAATTCCCCAGGAAGATGTGGAACGTTTGTTTACTGAGTTTGTTTCATCGCCACAGGTAAAAGAGGTGGCGGCCTATATCAGTCAGCAACTGGGTCGCCCGCTCGAACCATTTGATATCTGGTACAATGGTTTTAAATCGCGCGGAGGTGTTCCTGAAGAGCAGCTTACAGCCATGACTTCAAAAAAATATCCCAATCCCAAAGCATTTGAAGCCGATATGCCTAACATTCTTGTAAAACTTGGGTGGAGTAAGGAGAAGGCAGCAAAAATTTCATCGCTTATTACTGTAGATCCTGCACGTGGTTCAGGTCATGCATGGGGCGCCGAAATGCGCAATGATGTGGCGCATCTGCGTACACGCATTGGTGAAAAGGGAATGGATTATAAAGGATATAATATTGCAGTGCATGAGTTCGGACACAATGTTGAACAAACGACTACTATGAACGATGTGGACTATTTTATGCTGCAGGGTGTTCCGAATACTTCGTTTACCGAGGCTGTCGCATTTCTTTTTCAGAAACGTGATCTTGAACTGCTGGGAATGCCCAACGCCGATCCGAATAAGGATTACATGATGGCTCTTGATAACTTCTGGTCATGTTACGAGATTATGGGTGTGTCGCTGGTTGATATGAAAGTCTGGAAGTGGATGTACGAAAATCCTGAAGCCTCTCCGGCGCAGCTGAAAGAAGCTGTTATAACCGCCGCCAAAGAAGTATGGAATAAATATTATGCCGGCATTATGGGCGGCAATGACGAACCCATTCTGGCCATTTATTCTCATATGATTGATAATCCGCTGTATCTGTCTAACTACCCGATGGGACACCTGATTGAGTTTCAGGTTGAACAGCAGGTGAAAGGCAAACCTCTTGCAGCTGAATTTGACCGTATGTATACCCAGGGAAGGCTTATTCCTCAATTATGGATGAAAGGAGCTGTTGGCCGCGAAATTTCTATTGAACCAACACTGAATGCAGCTACCGAAGCTTTAAAGGCATTGAAATAAAGAGCCGTTGTGATGTGATAAAACAAGCGGAGCGGATTTTTTTTCGCTCCGCTTGTTTTATATACAACATTTATGAAATGTTGTTGTTAATAAGCTGCAGCCACAAACGCAGGCTCCTGTAAAATATCAAAGTTTAACATTGAAGCTATTCATGAAATCCGCAAAAATCAGAAGTGCTCTTTCATTATGGATGGCTTTCATTTTATTATTGCCCGCTTTTATTAAGGCCGGGCATCACCATGAGTCCTTCATTTACTCACAAACTGATGGCAAAATTATTCATGAAACGCATGAAAAATGTGCAGTTTGTAATTTCGAATTTTCAGTTTTTCAAGCCAGAGATTCAAAAGTTGTTTTCGAAAAGAACGAAATAGCAGTTTATTTTATCTGTCCGGCTGTTCATTCCCATTTTTCCGATCTTTCCCGGTATTCATTTTTATTACGAGCCCCTCCGGTTTTTACAAATATTGTTTAAAACGCATACTGGCGTTTGTGTTCTATTATTTGTAAATCTCATTTCGAAATAAAGTGAAAAAAACATTTTTATTGATGTTTGGAATAATATTGTTTATTTCAGGCACGCTATCGGCTGAACATTATGTGACAGCTTCAAATTCCTTGTCAGGCAAGGTCGTTGATAAAATTACCGGTGAATTACTGCCGGGTGTCAGTATTTATTTTCCTGATCTGAAGGCCGGAACAGTAACTAACCAGAACGGTTTGTACAGTATAGCACATTTGCCTTCATCACGGGTGTTGGTACAGGTGACTTTTGTTGGTTATAAAATGCTGGCAGAAGTGGTTGATCTTTCCACAACCGCTGTCAGAGATTTTGAACTTGAAGTTTCTGTTGTTGAGCTTAACGAAGTTGTGGTTACCGGCTTGTCAAAAGCAGCGCTCAAAAACCGGACACCTGCTCCAATGGCTGGCATTTCGCCTGTTCAGCTTTTACAAAACGTTTCAACAAACATCATTGATGCCCTGGCAAAGTTACCCGGAGTTTCTCAGGTTACCACAGGCTCAGGAATTTCAAAACCGGTCATCCGTGGGCTGGGCTACAACCGCGTAGTAACCGTGCATGATGGTATCAGGCAGGAAGGGCAGCAATGGGGCGACGAACACGGTATTGAAGTAGATGAGTATTCAGTGAACAGAGTTGAAGTTTTAAAGGGGCCGGCCAGTCTGGCTTTTGGCTCTGATGCAATGGCTGGTGTCATCAATCTGATATCGGCTCCTACATTGCCTGAAGGAAATATTGAAGGGAGTATTTTGGCTAACTATCAGACCAATAATGGATTGTTGGGGTATTCGGGAAATTTTAAAGGGAATCGCAAAGGATTTATATGGGATATCAGGTATAGTCATAAAATAGCTCATTCCTATCAGAATAAATATGATGGTTATGTGCTGAATTCAGGATTCAGAGAGCATAGTTTAGGTGGAACATTGGGTTTAAACAAAGCCTGGGGCTATGCTCATCTGCTTGTGAGTGCTTATAACCTTACGCCGGGCATTGTTGAAGGGGAGCGCGACAGTGCAACCGGGCAATTTACCAGGCCGGTTGCAATAGATGAATGGACAACTGATGAAATAATTGCCGGCAATTCCGATTTTAAATCCTACCATCCATTGGTTCCTTATCAGGAAATTCATCATTACAAGGCCGTTTTAAACAGCAGTGTGATAATGGGCGATGCGAACCTTAAAACAACATTGGGCTTTCAGCAGAATCAGCGAAAAGAATTTGCCGAAATACTTACCCCTGATAATTTCGGTCTTTACTTTCTGCTGAATACTTTCAATTACGATATACGCTGTACGCTTCCGGAAAAAAGAAATCTGAACATTTCATTTGGTGTGAATGGCATGCAGCAATCGTCAAAGAACAAGGGAACTGAATTTTTAATTCCTGCATACAGTTTGTTTGATGCCGGATTCTTTGTGGTTGTAAGAAAGAATGTCGATAGGCTTGACATCAGTGGTGGGCTGCGTTATGATACACGATTTGAAAAGGGGGAGGATTTGTTTCTGAGCCAATCAGGTGTTAAGCTTGAAGGAAATGAGCCGGGAGCCATTCACCAGTTCGATGCATTCAGTGAAACCTTCACCGGATGGTCAGGTAGCCTTGGCGCAACCTATCAGTTTTCAGAGAAAGTGTTTACCAAAGTAAATGTTTCAAGAGGTTTTCGTGCTCCCAATATTGCTGAAATTTCAGCCAATGGCGTGCATGAGGGAACCATCAGCTTTTTGATAGGCTCTCCAAAGCTCAAGGCAGAGAACAGCTTACAGTTTGATTATGCTTTAGGCTTAAATTCCACCCATATTTCTGCTGAAGCTGATGTTTTTACCAGCGTAATCAGCCATTACATCTTTCTGAGTAAGCTGGAAAATGCACAAGGGGGTGATTCTCTTACGGATGGTTTTGCCACCTTCAAATATGCATCGGGCAATGCCAGCGTTTCAGGTGTCGAGGTTTCACTTGATATTCACCCTCATCCACTCGATTGGCTGCATATTGAGAATACATTTTCATATGTGGTGTCAAAGCAGCAAAATATGTCTGATTCTGCACAGTATATGCCCTTTACACCTGCCCCGAAATTAACATCTGAAGTAAAAGCTACGAAAAAGAAAATAGGAAAAACACTTGCCAATGGGTATTTAAGGGTAGGATTAAGCCATTATTTCAGACAGGATAAATTTTATGCCGCTTTCAATACCGAGACCTCAACGCCGGGTTATCAGTTAATGAGCGCAGGCGCCGGAACTGAAATTGTGCGAAAAAATAAAGTCCTGCTCTCGTTGCATGTAAGTGTTGAAAATCTTACCGATGTTGCTTATCAGAGTCATTTGAGCCGCCTGAAATATGCTGCTGTCAATAATCTTACCGGACGGACAGGGGTGTTTAATATGGGCAGAAACTTCAGTATTAAACTATTGATTCCCATTGTTTTTAATAAGGGCTAGTTGATTTTGCTGGCAAAAGGTTATTTCAGGGCTAAACAGTGTTAACTTTGTAAATACCTGTTCTAAAAAACATTACATATGCAAACAATTCTAGGTGCCAATGGCGTTATCGGCAAAGAACTTGCTGCCGGATTAACTGCCTATACAAATGAAATCAGACTGGTAAGCCGTAACCCCAAGGCTGTAAATAAAGGAGATCAACTGATGGCAGCCGATCTTACACTTCCTCTTCAGGTTGATAAAGCAGTGGAAGGTTCAGATATTGTGTATCTTACAGTTGGGCTTGCGTATAATTTTAAAATTTGGAGGCAGCAATGGCCGCTGATCATGCATAATGTCATTGAAAGCTGTAAGAAATACGGCGCAAAACTTGTTTTTTTTGACAATGTGTATATGTATGACCCTGAATATATGGGCAATATGACGGAAGAAACCCCCATACGGCCCGTCAGCAAAAAAGGAGAAGTGAGGTCGCTCATAGCGGCCATGTTGATGGAAGAGATCAAAAGCGGAAATCTCACGGCTCTTATTGCCCGTTCGGCCGATTTTATTGGTCCGGCCAACAGCTTTCTTGTTGAGTCAGTTTATAAAAACCTGAATAAGGGTAAAAAAGCCAATTGGTTTTCGCGCACCGATAAGATTCATAGTTTTACCAATACAACGGATGCTGCCAAAGGCACTGCTATGCTTGGAAATACACCCGATGCTTATGGCGAAGTATGGCATTTACCCACTTCTGACGCTCTGTTAACCGGCAAAGACTGGGTCGGTTTGTTCGCCCGTGAAATGAATGCCAAAGCAAAACTGAGCGCCCTGCCCGACGGAATGCTGACCCTGCTGGGGCTTTTTATTCCTATTCTCAAAGAACTGAAGGAAATGACATACCAATACAACCGAGATTATTTTTTCAACAGCAATAAGTTTAATCAGCGGTTTGGGTATAAGCCTCTTTCGCCTGAAGAAAGTGTAAAAAATCTTGTTGCTGTTCTTCGTCATAGTAGTTGAAAATCAATAGTATAAGTTGATTAATTGCCCGGAATTTCTTATCTTTGGGTAATGAAAGCTAATGGCAGTTTTGCCGGAAAATGCTTAGTTTCCGGTACAGGTTGTATTTTGCTTGTGGGTTTAATTTTGACTTTTATGCTTCCGTCGTTTGCACAGGATGACTTTGTGAATGCCCGTGAAAATATGGTTAAATACCAGATTGAGGAGAGAGGGGTAAGGAATAAGGCTACACTTGAAGCAATGCGAAAAGTTCCCAGGCACTTATTTGTTCCGATGGATGTAAGACCTCTTGCTTATCGTGATATGCCTTTGCCTATTGGGTTTGATCAAACCATTTCGCAACCATATATGGTGGCATTTATGACGGAAACTATCCGTCCGGAAGCTGGTATGAAAGTTTTGGAGATTGGAACCGGCTCAGGCTATCAGGCAGCCATACTGGCCGAAATTGTTGATAGCGTATTTTCCATTGAAATTATTGAGCCCCTCGGCAAACAGGCTGAAGCATTGTTGAGCAGATTAGGCTACTCCAATGTTTTTGTCAAAATTGGTGATGGATTCAGGGGCTGGAAAGAGCATAGTCCTTACGATGCTATTTTGGTGACTGCTGCCGCTGAAGACGTTCCTCTGCCTTTGTTTCAGCAGTTAAAGGAGAGGGGTGTTATGATAATTCCTTTAGGGAGTCCCGGAAAGGTGCAAACATTGGCAAAGGTGACTAAAATAAACGGAAAACCTGTGAAGAAATATCTTATGCCGGTCAGGTTTGTGCCATTTACAAGAGATGACTAATTTCTGTTTGCCATAGGGGCAGGGTGTTGGATTTTGGCTTATACATGTATACATTTGCAGCATACCTGACTGTAATTTTATGAAACCACTCTTTTTGGCTTTGTTTTTTGCCATCGCCCTTCATGCCAGTGCGCAGCTGACACTTGAGCATTCATACAATAACTTTGGAACCATCGCCCATCTTGAATTTCAGGATGATAAGTATGCCATTCTTGACGCTCCGGCTAAACTCTGCCGCTTGTATCATGCCGATCATTCTTTATACAAATCGTTTAGTTTGCCATTACAGGCCGGATATACCCTCAACAGCATGCAGTATGTTTCAGATGGATTGTTTAATACGGATGCATTGATTGAGGTTTCTTATACAAGTTATTATAATTCGGGAAGTAGCTATATATACGAAAACCGGGTGGTGAATGAAAATGGTGAAATTCTTGTTACTATTCCCGGAGCCAGTTCTGTTATGGTCGATTATATTGAAAATGCCTGGAAGTACATTGTCTGGATTTATGATTATTCGTCATATCCATATCAGGTTGATACACGGTTTTATGCATTGCCAGGTACATTAATAACCAGGGCAAAGCCTTCTGAAATAACTGATAGTCATAAGTTGCCCTATCCGAATCCGGCCGGTAATTTTATTAATCTGGCATATAAGCCGGTTTCCGGTCAGGAAAGCATCATGCAAATATTTAATGCTTCAGGGCTGATGGTGAAATCGTTCAAACTGGGACCAGACTTCGATTCAATCATGATTCCTCTGGAAGATTTTCCGGCCGGCGTGTATTATTACACACAACTGAATGCCAATTATTCCGGCCGGTTTATCGTAGCAAAATAGAGGGTTGGCAGGTGATTTTTCCTGTTTGTTTTGTTTAATTGGCAGGTTATTCAATCACCAGATTAAATCCGCCCTTAATCAGAACCTGATCAAGACCTTCTGCATTTATCAATTCGGTAAAACCATTGCTGCTGACACCGGTTTTTATTTCTTTCCGGATAAAAGTCATTTCATTTTCATTGCCCGATTTTTGCACCAATACGAGTTTGGTGTCTCCCGATTTAAGAATAGCTTCATCGGGCAGAGCCATCACCATGCGTTCTCCGGTTATAATTTCAGCCTCGAGGTACATGCCGCTTACCAGCTGGGCTTTATCAGCAGCCTGAATGCTGCCAATAACTGTTAAAGCTTTGGTCTCAGGGTCGATGGTGCGACTGTATGAAGTTAATGTTCCTTTATACACCTGCTCGGGGGTGCCCGGATTAAAATACTTTATCTCTTGTCCCGGATTCAGATGAGATATATCTTTTTCAAATACAGCAAGCTTGAGCTGCAATTGATTCAGGTCAGTTATTTCCATGAGTATACGTTGCGGTTCGGCAAATGAACCGGTTTCAGCCTCCAACGATGCTACAAATCCGCTGATAGGTGCAAAAAGACTTAACTCAGAGGTGATAAAGCCTTGTGATAATTTTTCAGTATTCAGTCCCAGCAACTGAAGTTTGGTGCGGAGTCCTTCGCATCTTGCTGAAAGACTTTTGTATTCTCCTTCGGCATTCAGAAAGGTTTTTTGAGAGGCAATATTCTCACCGGCAAGTGATTTTTGTCTTTCATATTCAGCTAAAACCGCCTTTAATTTGCCCGAAGCTTCAGCAAAATCCTGCTGAAGTTGAATAAGTTCAGTGCTTTCAATTGTACACAATAATTGTCCCTTCACAACTTTATCGCCTGTATTCACAGCAATCCGCTTTATTTTTCCTGAAATCAGGCTGCTGATTTGGGCCATTCCCGATGGTGAAGCTGTTACAATGCCATTTGCTTTTATGGTGTGCTGAAAAATGACAGGCTCTGGCTTGCCGAGCTGCATTTGGGCCGACTCAAACTGTGTACGGGTAATGATTATTTGTTCGCCTGCATTGGGTTCGGATTCTTCGGTGGTTGCTTTTTTTGAACCGCAGGAACCCGTGATAAGTCCCACGATAAGCAAAAGGATAGTAAAATATTTCTTATTCATGGTGCAATCAATTGAAGGTTAAATAGTTTAATTCTAAAACTACACGATTGTATTCAGACAGATTGTACAGATAATTAATTTCAATCTCATTGGCAGTTTCGAGACTTTGAATAAACTGGAAGAAATCAGCATCGCCTTGCTGGTAACTTTGTTGAGCAGTGCGGTATATTTCTGATGCCAGGCTTTTTCCGTTTTTGTTATAGTAATCAATGGCTTCATAATATTGGCCAAGTTCGCTTTGCAGGGACGTTTTTCGGGCTTCAAGTTCTATGCGCAGGTTGTTTTCTTCGGCTTGCGCAACTTCAACACCAAGACGGGCCGATTTAATTCTTGCATTTTGCCCTCCGAAAAAGAGGGGCAATGCTATTCCTGCCTGATACCCGTAATAATTTTTTGCTCCTGCATATGAGTTGGTCCCGTTGAACCACGAAAGCGTAAACTCAGGCATTCTGCTGGCGCGTTCAACTTTTAACCTGCTTTGTTGCAATTTTGTGTAAGAAGCGTAAAGTGCATTGAGGGGGTTTTGCCCGGTTTCTTTTTCAATTACGGCGAGCATTTGTAACTCAGCAGGCACTATATCTATTGCTTCGTTAGTTTGTAATAGCTTCTTCAGCTCAATGAGCGCTTTGGCCGTTTCTTGCTCCGATTGCCTTTTGCGCATGCGGATTTGTTCATGCTTCGACTGTGCATTCAGCATTTCAAGGTAGGAAGTCTCACCTCGTTCATAACGCTGGCCGGCTGCTTTCGAAAAACCGGAATAAATGCTGTCGACATGGCGAAAGCGCTGCTGAACGTTTTTCAGATAGAGCAGATTGTAATAGGACTGCAGCACATTTTTGGTCAGCACCTGTATCTTCAGATAATAGGCATTTTCAGAAGCATTTATTTCGGCTTTGCCTGTTTTACGCTGCGCCATGAGCAGCCCCGGGAAGCTGAAAAATTGTTCGGCACCAATGATATAAAGCGGTTTGTTATTTTCAGCTATATTATTTTGGTCAAAACCATAGTAAAATCCGGTTTTTCCAAGTCCGGAAAATGCAGGCAGTGAAGCTTTGCTTTGCTCGGTTCTTAAGCTATCGGCTTTCAACGATTGATTGTTTTGCAATGCGACAGCAACGGCCTGTTCAGGGCTTAAGGTTTTATTCTGAGCCATCGAAGCCATTGCAGGCAAAAGCAACAATAGCAAAACCGGGATGCTGCGTTTGAGTTTGAATGGCCATAGCTGAATGCCGGTAACTGTGTCAAAGACGGCGTAAAGCAATGGCAATGCCAGCATGGTAAGCATGGTTGAGGTAATAAGCCCGCCAATGACTACTGTGGCTAAGGGTCGCTGAACTTCGGCTCCGGCTGAGGTTGAGATGGCCATTGGCAAAAATCCGAGTGCAGCAGCAGCAGCGGTTAGCATAACCGGCCTGAGTCGCTGCATGGTGCCTTTCATAATTCTCTCGCGCATGTCAGTTATACCATGTTCTTTGAGCTCTTTTAAATGTTCGATCAGCACAATTCCGTTCAGAACAGCTATTCCGAAAAGTGCAATAAACCCTACGCCTGCCGAAATGCTGAATGGCATACCGCGAAGCCAGAGTAGCAAGACGCCGCCTACTGTAGCCAAAGGAATGGCCGTGAACACCATAGCGGCTTCTTTGATGGAGCCAAATGCAAAATGCAGAAAGATAAAAATCAACAACAAGGCCACCGGAACTGCAATTTTGAGCCTTGCAGTGGCGGTACGCAGATTTTCAAACTGGCCCCCATAGGAAATGTAATAACCCGGTGGGAGTTTCAGTTTATCGTTCAAGGTAAGCTCAACATCTTTCACAACCGATTCCATATCGCGGTTACGCACATTTATACTTACAACCACGCGGCGGTGGGTGTTGTCGCGCGATATTTTAGCCGGGCCTGTTGTATAGGTGATATCAGCCAGTTCGCTGAGCGGAATGAGTTGGCCGTCGGGCAGGTTGATGCGCAGATTTTCAAGGTTTTCAATATCACGGCGATAATCCTTTTTTAGTCTGATAACCATGTCGAAGCGCTTTTCACCTTCAAAAACGCTACCGGCCTCAGCTCCTCCAAATCCGGCAGAAACTATTCGGTTCAGATCTTCTGCATTCATTCCATAGCGGGCGAGCTTGTCGCGCCGGTATTTTACACTCATTTGCGGAAGTCCGGCTGTTTTTTCCACTATCACATCGGCTGCCCCATCAATATGTTCAATAAGCCGTTTTACTTCAAAAGCTTTTTGATTCAGCACATCCATGTCTTCACCAAAAATTTTCACTGCCACATCGGCTCTTACGCCGGTAATCAGCTCGTTAAAGCGCATTTCAATGGGTTGGGTAAACTCATATTCAATGCCCGGGATTACCGAAAGGGCTTCTTTAAATTTATCAGCCAGCTCATCTTTGCTTTTGGCCGAAACCCACTCACTTTTGGGCTTTAGTTTAATGATAATGTCACTTTCTTCCATTGACATTGGGTCGGTAGGGACTTCAGCTGCCCCAATTCTACTGACAATTTGATCAACCTCAGGGAATTTCTTTATCAGAATGTTTTCCATTTGAGTTGTCATTTCAATGGTTTTTGACAACGATGTTCCGGTTTTCAGAACAGGTTGAATGACAAAATCTCCTTCATCCAGGGTTGGTACAAACTCTCCTCCCATGCGGGAATAAAGAAAGCCAACAAGCACCAGTGAAGCGAGTGCACTGCCAAAAATGATTTTTTTATGATCATATGACCATTCAATTACCGGTTTGTAACTCTTGTAGGCAATATGCATGATCCACTTCGAAACGCTCTTCTTTACTTCTTTCTCAGGTTTAAGAAAGAGTGAAGCTGCAACAGGAAGCCATGTTAAGCAAAAAATGATGGCACCTACCAGTGCAAAACTAAACGAAAGGGCCATCGGGCGAAACATTTTTCCTTCAACGCCACTGAGCGAAAGAATGGGAATAAATACCAGCAGGATGATAAACTGCCCGAAGATGGCAGAGTTCATCATTTTTGAGGCGCCTTCAAACGTGACACTGTCGACCAGAATCTGTCTTTTATCGCCCTGTGAAGCAGAAAACTCGTCTTTGACTACCGTTAATCGCAGGGCAATGTATTCGACGATGATAACGGCTCCGTCAATTATAATTCCGAAGTCAATAGCTCCCAGGCTCATGAGGTTGGCATCAATGCCAAAAATATACATCATGGAAATGGTGAAAAGCAGTGAAAGCGGAATAAGTGAAGCTATCACCATGCCCGATCGGAAATTTCCTAAGAGCAGTACCACAACAAAAATCACAATAAGACAACCCAGTATCAGATTTTCTGAAACGGTAAATGTTGTTTTGGCAATCAGCTCACTGCGTTCGAGCACCGGATTGATATAAACGCCTTCCGGCAGGGTCTTCTGCAATTCGGCAACCCTCGATTTTACTTCAGTTATAACTTTGTTAGAATTGGCGTTTTTCAACATCATGATTTGCCCAAGCACTTTTTCGCCCTGCCCGTTTCCGGTAATGGCTCCAAATCTGTTGGCATGGCCAAATCTAACCTCGGCTATGTCGCGGATAAGTATTGGAATACCGTTTTTGGTTCTGACAACAATAGATTCGATATCCTGGACAGATGAAACCAATCCTTCACCCCGCACAAAATAGGATTCCTGCTGTTTTTCAATATAGGCGCCTCCCGCTACACTGTTGTTTTTGCTGATTGCTTCAAAAACTTCGCCAATACTAAGCCCAAATGCATTGAGTGTTTCGGGATTTAAAGCAATTTCATATTGTTTCAGATAGCCGCCCCAGGTATTTATTTCAACTACTCCCGGTATCCCCGATAACTGTCGCTTTACCACCCAATCCTGTATGGTGCGCAACTCCATTGGGCTGTAGCGGTTTTCATAACCAGGTTTGGTGTCAAGTATATATTGATAAATTTCGCCCAGTCCGGTTGTTATCGGCCCCATTTCAGGAGTGCCAAAGCCTTCAGGGATATTAGCCGAGGCACTTTTTATTTTTTCAGCAATCAGCTGTCGGGGAAGGTATGTCCCGGTTTTGTCTTCAAAAACTATGGTGACAACTGAAAGGCCGAATTTTGAAACTGATCTTATTTCTTTTACACCTGGCAGATTTGCCATTTCCAGCTCAACAGGATAGGTGATAAACTGCTCAACATCCTGTGTTGAAAGATTACCTGAAGTTGTAATTACCTGAACCTGATTGTTGGTGATATCCGGTACGGCTCCAACGGGTATCTGCGTAAGCGAATATAGTCCGAAAGCTGCAACAGACAATGTAAACAGGATAATGATAAGCTTGTTGTGAATGCTGAAGTGAATGATCCGATCAAGCATAATGTGTTTATAAGACAGAGTGACAATAGCAAACGGCAGAAGTCAATCTGCATAGCTGTGATGCAGATTAACTCCCAATATTATATATTGAATTTTAATTTCTTTTCAGAAAAGATAAATATACTCAATTTATTTGATAAGACTAATCCCTTCTGTTGCCGATTTATCGCCGGGCTTGTTCAGCAGGGCTTTCCCAAACAGGATTTTAGCCTCGCGCAGTTTTCCCAATTGATAATTGGTCCAGGCAGTCATAATTAAAGCGTCATAATCAAATGGGTACAAATTGGCGATTTTCTCAAAATACCTGAAAGCATTCTGATAATCTTTGCGGCCATAATAAATCAGTCCTAATCTGTAGTTGGTTGTATAGTGATTCGGGTCGAGTTTAAGTATTTCGTTATAGCGTGTAATTACCTGATTCCAGTTTCCGGCAGATGAAGCAGGGAGCGCATAGCCAAGCTTAGCCTCAATGGACATGGGCATCAGGGTGATGGCTTTGTTATAGTATGCAATGGATTCGGTAAATAGGCCGGACTGATAGGTGAGCCAGCCTAAACGCAGGTTTATTTCATACGAAGATTCATCGTACACCTTTTTAAGGACTTCAATAGCTTTGCCGTATTCTGCATTGGCTTCGTAAGTGTAGCTGGCACTAAAAACATCGGGAAGTGAGCTTTTTTCCTGAGCTGATAAACTGAAACCAATGAGAAATAAGAAAACAGAAATCGCTGTTATTCTTAGTTTTAATGTAAATTCCATGTGATTCCTCCTGTGATACTTTGGTTAATGTAATGATAAGAATAAATTCCGGGAACAGCATCCATTCCATAAAATAATTCTGTTCCTTCCCGGAAAAAAATCTGATATCTCAGACTTAATTTCAGATAATCGTTTACGTTGAGGATTAACCGGGAGCCAGCCCGGGATTCTACTTTTTCGAATGAGTTGTAAACTACCTGTAAATTCTGTTCGGCGCTGTTGGCCAGATTGCCCCACGTGTAAAAGGCTTCGCCCCATAATTTGCGGAATATTCTGCCGCCAATCATTTGATGGAGAATGTATTCACTGTCAGTGTCAGAGGAAAGAATATTTAATGTGGTAGATGTGTAAAGATTGAGGTTGCCGAAAGGTCTTAAGAAAACTGTGCCGGATGCTTGTGTGAAATCCCATTCACCTGAATGTATAAACCATGCACCTGCCGAAACTGTAACGTAAGGGCTTGAAAAGCTGAATTCACCTCCGGCAGCATAGTCGTTATAATTGAGCTCAACTGACGGTCCAATTAGCCTCTGCACCAGCGAGTCATTACTTGTTAGCGGGTTGTCAACTCTCACATTGATGATTCTAAAAGCAGGCGTTATGCTGAAATGTTTGCTGATGATAAAAGAAGGCGAAAGATACGCCTCCCACTCTGAAACACTGTAATTGCCTTGCAACGTGTCCAGCCCGTTTATATTTACCATGCGCGTTTTGTTGAAATTTAACCGGGCAAAGGCTGCCTGAATGCCAAACCTGTACTTTATGGGTTGTGCAATTCCGGCCAGCAGGTATTGCGAATTCCGGTTCAGGTAAACTTCTGAGTATAAGCCGGGGTCGGTTTGTTTATTCAGTTCATATTGCTCTGGATGATTGGTGAAAGCAGGCCCTGTTTCCAGGTAAAGCAGCGGCATGCGCTCCGACCGGCCCATTGCATGGGCAGGCTGCTCAGGCATTTTGCTGAGTAACAATCGGGATTCATTTGTTTGACTACTATATTGAAATGATTTATACAGCAGATAGCTGGCATATTCATCATAGCCTCCAAATTCCACCGCTTTTTTTAGATGCCTTGTGGCCCTTACGTAACGTTTGTTTTCAAAGGCTGCACGGCCAACCCTTACCCGCAGATAAAAATAGTCAACTCCATTCTCAATGGCATTTTCGCCAACCATGAGCAAGCTGTCCCATTTTTGCTCATTATATAACCGTAGTGTCAATGATTCAATGTCATTGATGGTAATACCGCATTTTCCGGTAAAAGGAAGGTGCAAAAGCAAACTGCTTATCAGGCAGATTTTGAAAAGTGATTTAAACGTCATGTGGTTGCCTTTATTTAAAAGCTGCTGTTGCCTTCATTTTTTTAGTTTGAATATCGAGTGATTGTAACCGGTTTTCCGATATATGCATAACGTATTTCCAGTCTCTTAATTGCTGTCCGGCCAGGTGAAGGCGACACCCGGATTCAATATGTAAATTGTTTCCGGCCAAATCTTCTTCACGGTTTTTGTAAGTAAGCAGGAATGAAGGTTTCAGGAAAAGCACAAAAGGGGCCAGTATGTCCTGTACCAGACGCAATAGCCCTGTTTTAAGTATAGTAGGAGGGTAAATGTCCTGCACCTGCATGCCTTTATAAAAGCCCAGGGGTAATTTGTAAGCTGCAAGATAAAAATGATACAATACGGTGTGACGGTTGCCTTCGAAATGAGTGAAGTAAAATAGTTTGGTTTCCTTTTTGTAATAGGCTTTTGAGCCTGAAGAGTTGCATTGCAGATAAGTGTTGTTAAACATATCTGTCTGCACTGTCCATTCTCCGTTTGATTGTTCATCGCCTGAGATGGTATATTCTATCTGCTGACCCGGCACAAATTCAAATGCTTTGCTAAGAGAGGTTTCAACTTCGATATTCTGCACCAATTGGTTTTCCTCCGGAATTCCTGATAGTCTGAGCAGGTGATGAACATTGTTTACGACATATTGAGCAAAAGGGTATTTAAGTGTTTTAGCGCCTACGTAAGGAGTGGTCTGAAACTGAAAGTGCAAATGCGGATAAGGTGAACGTCCTGAATTTCCGCAGGATGCGATTACCTGTCCTTTATAAACATAAGAGCCACGAGTAACCTGAATGCTGTCTTTTTTCAGATGGCACAGCTTTGAATAAAGTCCGTCCTTGTGCTTGATAATGATTAGATTACCCCAATTTTGATCGAGATTAAATGCGCCGGGTTCATTGTCGTCAATCATGTCGATTGTTTCTTCAATCCACCCGTCTGCAGGAGCCAGAATGGGCTTGTTGAAGCAGTAATAATCGGAGAGTTGTGTCCCTTCGCCGTTAAATTCAAGTTGATTTTCATCGGTAATTACAAAGTCCCAGGCGTGTTTCCAGTCATCGCGGTGTGTGTGCTGCCCATTATGCCCCTGACTGATATACCATGTGCCGTAAAAAGGGAGCGAGAATTGAAAATATTGCTGGTTACGGAATCTTTCCCTGGCATTCATTCCGGCATAGAGGTTCTTTTCGGGCGTGAAATGCTGTACAATCACAGTTTCAGGTTTAAGTAACATGCGCTCCCTGAATTTCATGGCATACAAAAACATAAGCACAACCACATTAAACGGCAGGGAATAAATGACCAGTTGGTAGGGCTTCATCAGTTCAGCTGAGCCGGTAATAAAAATGGAAACAACAGGTGTAAGAATTAATACCCATAAAAGTGACCAGCGTGAGGCTATCATAAAAAAGCCGCCGATGGCAATTGCGGTTAATATGTGGTTAAATCCTATAAAGCCGTAATCAAGGTCGTGAATGTTGGCGCCAATAATAAGGTAAAATGTCCAGGCTGCTGCAAATCCAAGTATGGAAAGCAGAAATGCTATTCTTGAGTAAATCAGTAATCCTGCAGCAATCAGGATTCCTGCAAGCAGATGGTATTGAAAGAAGATGGCGCCGAGGGATTTAAAATATGTTTTGACAACCAGTGGCCATTGAACATCGCCAAACCAAAGGTAAATATCTACCATTAGCTGGCCACCCCGCCCGTACATTGTATTGAGTGCGTAAATGTCACCCTCGCTGGGAGTCAGGCCGGCATAATTTCTGATAGCAAGCTGCGAAAGCCAGATCACAAGTAAAAAGGGGATTGTCAGATAGGGGAGTCCGTATTTGCCCAGCACACCTTCAAAAATCAGTGTGACAAAAAGCGTTGCCAGTGAAATGAAAAGTAAAATGGCAAAGAATGGAACAGATGGTTCCAGGGCAATGCCAAGCCCCATGCCTACCAACAAGGCATTAAACCCATAGAACCCATTGTTGATGTTGTTGAAATTAAGCCCCAGCAACCTGGCAGCCAGATTGGCTGTAATTACAGAAATAATGCCTGCCAGTCCTGCGTAGATGTCAAAAAAGGAAACAATGAGAAGCAATACCCCAAAAACCTGATTTTTGGAGAAAAATATCATTGAATAGCTATTCAGAATGCTGCTGATAGCATTTTTTACCAGCCTGTTGTGTTTGAGCATGAAGATTTCTGATAATGGGTTTAAAGGCAGAAATTATTCAATAAAATCTCTCATCCTGGGATCGTTCATAATAGCCTTTTTTAACCTTTCCTTGCAATTGTATTTTTTGGTTTTGGCGTAGTTTTCTGAACCATAGCCCATTGTGTCGGCTATGTCTTTAGATGAAAATTTCTGAAGTGAAAGCAGCAGAATACGTTGACAGTCCTTTTCCATGGCATTGAAATGTTCGCGATAGATGCGGTATTTCATCTGTTCGTTTTCGGCAGCTTCTTTATTGGCTGATTCAGGGATGTTGAAGAATTTCTCAATGAGATCAAAACTGGTGCCTCCTTTGCGTTTTACCTTTAAGCGCTGCATCCATAGGTTGCGGCTAATGGAATAGAGGTATGTCAGGAAAGAACACGTAAGATAGAAGTCGTCTTTTTGAACATTTTTAAGAATCACAATTAATGATTCCTGAAAAATATCTTCTGCATCTTCCTCATTCCCTGTATTCTTTTTTATCAGGTATCTGATGGTTGGAAAAAATTCCTGATAAACATGCTTGATGATATAATCTGAATTGAGTTTAAGCCCTTCGACAATAGCCCGATCGGAAAAATGTATCATCCAGCGCCTGATTTTATTTTTTGATATTCTGCAACAACATTTTTTTGGCCTGATTGTTTAAGGATACCCAAATCTGAAGCCAAAAAGCCTTGCTTTTCTGTTAAATGAGTTCATAAAAATAGATATTTTGAACGAGTCTGCAAAAGGATAAGTAAATTATTTTACATCTCTGAGATAATCAGGAATTTTTTCGTAGTCCGAAATGGCTGTCAGGCCTTCGTTCTCCCTGATAATGTGTGTTGTTCCTTTGGGGTCAATCATTACTACTTTAGGCCTTAAAGTAATAAATTGCATCCATTGGGTCATATTGTAAGCGCCGGTATACTGGATTACCAGGTGATCTCCGGTTCTCAGAAGTGGCAAATTAATGCTCTCTCTTACACAATCAATATTCATACACAAGGGGCCGTAAAGGGTGTTTTCTTCACGATATTGTGAGAATCCCTGAGCCGGAGTTACCGGATGCTGATACCAGAACGATGTAAACAGGATATTGACTCCGGCATCAATAATGGTTGCTCTTCTTCCGCTTGATAAGCGTTTGTTGGCAATGACCGTTGAAATAAGATAGCCGGCTTCGTCAATTAATGCCCTGCCGGTTTCAAGAATAAGCAAGGGTAATGTTTCAGGTTTAAAGTTGGTATTTACCAGGGCAGTGGTAATGGCTTCTGCATAATCGTCAAAAGTAGGATTAGTGTCACTGCCGGGCAAGTATGAACCTTTTAATGTGTTTTTTGATGCAAAGCCCCCTCCCATATCAATGTATTTGATGTTGTGATTGAACTTTTGCTGCAAGTTGAGCGCCAGATCTGCAAGTTTTGATGCCGCAACAGCATATGCATTGGCACTCATGATAAATGTGCCGATATGTGTATGCAGGCCCATAAGTTCCAGCTTGCCCGAATGCATGATTTTATTGAGCGCATCCCAGGCCTGGCCATTTTCGTAGTTGAAGCCGAATCTGTCCCACATCGGATAGATGCCTGTATCCATATTCACCCTGATGGCTACTCGCGGCCTCTGGCTGATTTGTCCGGCAACCTCTATTAAAAGATACAACTCGTCGAGGTGGTCAATATGAATAAGTGAACCGTTTTCTGAAGCTCTTTTGAGATCTTCGGCTGATTTTCCGGGGCCGTTAAAAATAATTTTCTTTGGGTCAACTCCATTGGCCAAAGCTTTTTCATATTCGAACCATGAAACTACCTCGGCCCATGAACCCTCCTGGTGAAATACATTGCAAACAGCAGATAAATAATTGGTTTTATAGGACCAGGCAAACTGCACTTTTGGATATCTCGTGCTGAATGACTTGTATGCTTTACGATAAGTCGTGCGAATTTTATCTTCTGACAAAACGAATAAGGGAGAGCCATAAGTAGCTGCCAGCTCTTTGACTGCAACACCTTCAATGTGGGTAAACGGAGGAGCATCGCTGCGCATTCCTGATTTACCTGGCATTCCTGATTCGAGTTTTAATATATGCGGGCGTTCATAACGTTTCTTTTCCATTGTAATGTTTTTTTAAGCATTCATTAAAGTTCACCATTTACCGAAATCTTCTCAAATTCGCTGCGATCAACAATCATATCGTAGGAGTAGCGTATAAAAAGTTTGCCCACCTCGTAAGTTTCAAAAGGTGGTACATTGTTGCCAAGGGCAAGATTGGTGAGCGCTTCCGGAATGTTTTGTCCGACTCCAACTGCCAGATAAACCCAGGCTGGAATGCGCGGATTAATTTCCATCAGGTAGTATTTGTTGTCGTTTGATTTCATCATCTCCAGCTCAAAAGCGCCCCTCCATTTGGTTTCTGCAACAAACTTTTCCGTTAGTGCCAGCAATCTTTTATCGTCAATACTGATTCCAGCCCATGCCTTGCCTTTGTCGGTTATAAATTGTTTGCGCATAGGAACGGCAGCTATTGTCCGCCCATTTCCGTCGCCAAGCCCTGTTACATTGTATTCAGTGCCATGTACAAATTGTTGCAATACCACCGGAAGTCCCCATTTGGCACTGATTTTATTGAAATAGGTACGTGCCTGCTCCATGTTATAAGCAACATAGGCGTCATACCATTTTCCTTTGACCATCAGCGGGAAATCAAACTCTTTTTGTAGTCCAAATATTTCTGAAGAATCGTAAATGGCTTTTCCAAGTGGAACATCAATGCCATACTTTTCTCCGAATTCCGAAAGGTTGACTTTGTGTCGTTCTTCGAATTGGGTAAATGTTGGCAAAAACATATGTATCCCCATGCTTTTGAGCGTTTCTTCCAGTTTCATGAAAGAATATAATTCTGCATCGAAATTGGGAATAATTACATCCAGCTTTTCTTTGCTGTGTATGTATTCAAGTCTGCTCAGCAATACATCAGCCCCCATGGATGGATAGGGAATCTGGTAAGTACAGTCTACAAGGTCGTGCATGTAAATGCCTGGCTCAAGCGATTCATAGGCAAACCCGATGATTCTTACATCGAAGCTGGATGATTCGCGCAATCCTCTGATTACAGCTATCCCTGGGCCGGGACTGTCAATTGCATTCAGCCCGGTAACACCTATATTAAGCCTTGGTTTCGTCATCTTGTTCAAGCAATTGGTGTTGATTTAATATACTGCTGAAATCATGTATGTCCTTCTCAAGTGTGGTTTTATCTACATCATAAATGGCAGTAAGCTCCAGTAATATCTGTTCGATAGATAAACCTTCTTTAAAAAATTTGATAATTTCTGCGCCAATAGGATTAACAGTAAAAGATTCACCTGTTGATGGATTAAACAGAAACCCATTTTCACTGATGGCCAGGTTCTGGTTTATTTTCATGATTGGTTTGTTTGGGTTTATCCGGTGCTCCGGAATTTGATTTTACAAATTAACGTGTTATTCCCCTTTTGTGGTTTACAGTTTTTTTGCAAAAGGTTATAAGATTTGAGGAAACGCTTTGTGAGATAACAGACAAAGTAAATTATTGTATTGTCGTGCCTGTGCCAATTGTTTCAATCGGGGTACGGCTGCTACCGCTCTTTTTATATTCACTTACTGAAACGCCAGTTATTTGCCTGAACTGGTTTGACAAATACTGAACTGAGCTGTATCCTAATTGTATGGCTATCTCGCTCAGTGTGTATTCTCCGTATTCCAGTAATTCCTTTACTTTTTCAATCTTATGCATGATGATGAACTTTTCAAGGGTAATATGTTCGTATTTTGAAAAAATAGACGACAAATATGCATAAGACATCCCCATGCGTTCAACCAGGTAATCGGAGTTACGGATAATGGAATTAACATTGCCGGCTTTATGCACCAGCTCTATTGTTACCATCTTTATTTTTTCAACAAGCACTTCCTCGCGGCTCATGATAGATTGAAAGCCCTCTGTTGCCAGGAGCTCTACAAAATAAGCTTCGGTATGTTCTAGTGGATTGTAGCGGAATTCTACTTCTCCCATTTTTATATAGGTGGGAGTGGCGCCAGCATGTTCAAGAATGTTTCTGATAAGCTTTAAACAACAGCTGCTTACCATGTTTTTAAGGTGTAACCGACAAGTTTCAAGTTGGCTTTCCATGGTTAATCCGGTTTACTATATAGCGCTGGTTTGATTTTTCTTTAGCAGGATCAAATTCACCATTTTAAATATTGAAGCTAATATTGTACTTATGCATAGTCACCATCTACAAGTCTATATCAAACCCAAATCAGCAGTTATTGTTTAATGCAGCCAAATATACGAAAAATCAGGTTTTGTTTTTGGGCTATTTCTGCAGGATTTTGTACCGTCTTAAATTGTATTTTTACCGTTTTACCAGGCAAATGCATCTACATTGCAATATTTTGGTAAAAATGTAGTTAAATAAGTCAGAAAACCTTCGGTACTCAGGTTAAGGCTGATTTATATATTTTATTCATAGTCAACATTGTATTAATGAAACGTACAGGACTTTTACTGCTTCTTTTAACAGCATTTATTTTTTCCGTTCAAACCAATGCACAGGAAATTGGTATTGGTGAATGGCGCGATCATCTTCCATACCGCAAGGTTATTGCTGTTACCGAGGGTGATGGAGTTATTTATGCGGCAACACCATACAGCCTTTTTTATTACGATTTGGCCGATAACAGTGTGAATCGCCTGAGTAAAATCAATGGACTGAGCGATGTTGGAATCAGCAGTATTCAATATCACCCCGAGCTCAAAACCCTTGTTATTGCATATACGAATGCGAATATTGACCTGGTTAAAGATGGAAAGGTGGTAAACCTCTCTGATATCAAAAGAAAACCAATTTTGGGTAATAAAACCATTAACCGAATTGTATTTATTGGCAAAAGAGCATATCTGGCCTGTGGGTTTGGTATTGTGGTGCTTGATATTGAAAAAGAGGAGTTTCCGGAACCCATTTATTATATTGGTGCGCAGGGAAGTGCTGTAAATGTGAACGACATTGCTTATAATGCTGAAGATTCATTGATTTATGCAGCAAGTGATGAAGGCATTTATCATGCTTCGTTCTTCGATTCAAACCTTGCCAATTTTGCTGAATGGACTCCTGAAGATTCTTTGGCTCTCCCTGCGGGGCCTTTCAATCATATTGCGGCCTTTCATAACCGTATTTTTATCAATAAAAAAGGCCCTTCTTACTCAACCGATGCTATGTTTGTAAAAATAAACGGCAACTGGGAGGCGTTTCAACCCGAAAATACTTCAAACCGTTTCAGCATGGAGGTGCATTACGACAGGTTGATTATCACCAATAATCTGGCGGTTGATGTTTTTAAACCCGACTTTTCATTAGAATACAGAGTATATACCTATAACCCGGGCAATGTGGTGCCTCAGGATGCTATTCTTGACAAAGACAACAACCTTTGGGTTGGTGATGAATTCGAAGGGCTGGTAAAAGTAACAGGTATCTGGACATCTGAAAAAATACTCCCCGACGGACCCGACTTCCCGGATGTTTATGCCATGTCATCCGGAAAAAGTGATGTTTGGGTGGTTCCCGGTGGTCGTTCGTCTTCTTTTGGAAATCTATACAGACAAGCCCGTTTTGCCGGATTTTCTGATGGAAAATGGAAAACATTCAGCAATAAACAGGATGATTACCTGGGCGATGTGCGTGATGTGCTTTGTGTTGCAGTCGATCCTGCAAATTATAAAAGAGTTTATCTGGGTACTTGGGGTTATGGTTTGCTGGAATATAATGACGGCGTGTTTACAAACCGCTATACCAATGAAAACAGTTCTCTTGAGTTTTCGGCTTATAATGAAGGCTGGATTGGAATCGGTGGAATTGCTTTTGACAATAATAACAATTTGTGGGTAACAAATTCAAGCTCTCCAACCGCTTTATCGGTCAGGAAAACCAATGGCGAATGGAAATCATATAACCTGGGCTCTGTGGCTTCTGGTATTGACATCGGTCGGGTTATGGTTGACCAGTCAAATCAGAAATGGATGATGCTCCGCGACCATGCTCTGGTTGTATTCAATGATAATAATACACTCGATGATGTGTCGGATGATAAGGCCAGGCGACTGAATTCCTCGGTAGGAAACGGAGCGCTTCCCGGTGCGTTTGTTCTTAGTATGGCTGTTGACCGCGATGGCCTTGTTTGGCTTGGCTCAGATGAAGGTGTTTCAGTAATTTATTCTCCTGATAATATTTTTAACGGACAAAATTTTGATGCGCAGAAAATATTGATTGAACAGGATGGATACGGGCAATATTTGCTCGAAACTGAGTCAGTTACAGCTATTGCTGTTGACGGATCAAACCGCAAATGGTTTGGAACCGACCGGGCAGGTGTTTTTCTGATGTCAGCCGATGGTACCGAGGAAATTTTGCATTTTACCGAGGAAAACAGCCCTTTGTTGAGCAATTCCATTACAGATATTACCATTGCCGAGTCTGGTGAAGTGTTTATCGGGACAACCAAGGGAATTATTTCATACAGGAGCGAGTCAGTGCCCCCTCAGCCTACGCTTGACGAAGTAGTGGTTTTCCCAAATCCTGTGCGCGAAAGCTATAACGGAAGTATTGCCATCCGGGGGTTGGTCGAAAATTCTAATGTGAAAATTACGGATATCTCCGGAACACTGGTTTACACTGCCATGAGCCAGGGCGGCCAGGCTTTATGGAATGGCAGAAACTTCGATGGAGAGAAAGTTCAAACAGGCGTTTATCTGGTTTATGTGTCGAATGCCGATGGGTCAAAAACTACTGTGACTAAAATTATGTTTGTTAACTAACCTAATTTTTCTGAACATATGAAAACTTCCGGGCAGATGTCCGGAAGTTTTTTTTTCGCCCGTTTATTGATTATCGAAACTTCATAAATGATGGGTTTCAAACAACTTTTTTTGCCTGATTTCTCCTGATTTAATTTAATTTTGGTCTGCTTGTCTGGCAGATAAATATCAAAATCATTTGCAGTAATATGCTTCATCATACGCGCGGAATTGTATTCCATACTTCCCGATATTCTGACACCAGTGCTATTGTTAAAATATATACCGAAGATTTTGGTATTCAGTCGTATTTGGTAAAGGGTTTGTACAGCCGCAAATCGCGTGTCCGATCAGCTATGTTCGGGCATTTATCGGTGGTTGATATGGTGGTTGAGCGTAAAGAACACAAATCACTGCATTTTATCAAAGAAGTTACAGTAAGCATGCCTATGCACGGCTTGCAGAATCATATTGCCAAAAGTACCATAGTGCTATTTGTTAATGAGTTGTTGTACAAATGTGTGAAAGAGGAAGAATGCAACCGCCCATTGTTTGGCTTTATTGTTTCTTCACTTCAAATACTTGACCATACACAGGCTTCTGTACAGGCTTTTCATTTATTGTTTATGCTTAAACTAACCCGTTATCTTGGGTTTGAACCCCGTTTGTCAAAAACTGATGCCGGTAGTTATTTTGATATGGAAGAGGGTTTTTTTCTCGATACAGAACCATTGCACCGTTATTTTATCGCCGGTGAGCCTGCCAGAGCACTTGAAGAACTGCAGATGATGGAGTTTTCTGATTTGGAAAGCTATAAGATTAACAGAGTGGTGCGTGACGAGCTTTTGGAAAACCTGCTTGATTTTTATCGGCTCAATATTCCTGAAATGGGTGAATTGAAGTCGCTGAAAGTGCTTCAGGAGTTGCTTTCCTGAACTGATTATTTCTTCTGATACAGTTTGAAGTCCTGATCAATCCACACCAGAGCCATATTTTTACTTTGGTTTTTCAAATAGTTTTCAAGAGCTTCATCAGGCAATCCCGAATACAGCAAAAAGTAAGAAGCCTCTTTTTGATTAAACTGCTCCTGAAGCTGTTTAACAGAGGCGTCAGGCGTGTGCGACATGCTTTGCCTGCCTGTGTATCGGGCTAAAACAAGGGGCTTTTTAAAAACAATCAATGCGTTTTCAGGGGTCAGTGATTGTATCTGACGGAAAGCGCTAACTACATTTGATTTGTATGGGCCTTCCTGAATGGTTTGCGTGCTGTGCTGCAGGTCGTTAAGCATTGGAAAGTATTGTATACACATCATTACCATAGTGAAAACAGCGATTAGTGTGCCTCCCCTGGCATTTTTCAATGATGTGGCAGTATGAATAATGTAATAAAGCATCAAGGGAACAATTGGTATTAAAAATCTGAAACCTGAGTTCTGGTAAGGATAAATAAATAAAACACCAAAGTAAACCAAAGTGGTCCATTCCAATACTCCAGGTTTTTGTGTAAAAGAGAGGAAGAGACCTGTAATAAAAAAAATAATCATGGCTGAGCCGGCCAGGGCCGCCACCCAATGCGAAGGTGCAGCAGCTCCGGCAAAGAAATAGCGTATTACTTCAGCATAACCAAAAATATTGAGTGAAACGGACGAAAGGATATTTGAAAAGCTGAAAGTGTTGAGGTAGCTTAACGAGCCTTTGTCGCTGTGTAGAAAAAGCAATGAAAACACAACCGACAAGCCTATTCCCGCGGCCAGCCCTTTCATCGGGCCCGATGCCATGCCGATGGCTTTTCTGATTTTCTTTTCTGAAATAAATGAAGATATCATTTGTTGCAGACTGTAAATCATAAGTGCTGCCAATAAGCTGGCACCGGCTGTTTTGGTAGCAGCGGCATAGCCTGCAATCAATCCGGCAAAAATCCATCGCCTTCCTGAAAGTGATTCTTGCTTGTGTACCATTGAAACAAACACTGCGACAAGAAATGAAAAGGGAATATCGGCCATGACTTCCGATTTGAACTTAACCAGATACGGATTGTAGTAAATGATTATACTAAGTGCAATGGCAGCCCAAATTCCGGCTTTCTTTTGTAACAATAATACTGTGGTTACGGCAGTGGCAATTAAAAATAATGAAATCAGGTAGTTGTATGGAGGAATGGCATTTCCGAAAATGGCTGTGACAGGTGCAATGATGAGCGGGAATCCTGGCGGGTATGCCTTGGGTGCAAGGCTGGGAAATGCTTCATTATAAACATACCCGGTGTTTTCCATTGCTCTGAAATGCACAATGTTATCGGCCTGAGCCATATACTGGGCAAAGTCCCCGCCCCAGTCGTGGTCGTGACGAATGTTTAGAAACAGCAAAGGGATGAATATAAGGGTTACCATTGCTGGAGTAAACCATCGGCATTTTGAAATTTCTGTAATTTTTGGCATGGCGCTCATCGCAATTCAAAATCTTATTTCTTCGCAAAGGTAGGGAAATGCATAAATTGAACAAGCTGTAGTTTGTGTCGATAAAATGTGCGGAATTTAGCTGTATTGCAGCAAAAGCTGCCTGTTGTCTTGGTTTAAACTGAAGGGCAATAGCCCGCAGTTTGTGCTTGTTTGGTGCGAATCATTGTGGATGAAAATGAGCCGGGAAGGATGAACAAATCAAAATGTCTATCTTTGCAAAAAAAAATCTATATGCATCAGGACCTCAGCGAACAGGAAGCCATCCGCAGGGAATCACTCAAAGAACTTGAAAAGCTTGGCATTAATGCTTATCCGGCAGAAGCCTTCAATGTAAATGTTTCTACCTCTGAAATTCATAAGAACTTTAAGGAAGACCAGACTTTATATCAGGATATTAGTATTGCCGGGCGAATTATGACCCGTCGCATTATGGGAGCTGCTTCATTTGTTGATCTGCAGGATTCAACAGGCAGGATTCAGCTTTATATCAAACGCGATGAAATTTGTGATGGTGATGATAAAACCCTTTACAATACCGTTTTTAAGCGTTTGCTTGATATTGGCGATATTATTGGCATTACCGGTTATGTGTTTATTACACAAATGGGTGAAATATCCATTCATGTCAAGTCGTTGAAACTGCTCAGCAAATCATTGCGGGTGTTGCCTGTTGTGAAAGAAAAGGACGATCAGGTTTTTGATGCTTTCAGCGACCCTGAAACCCGCTATCGCCAGCGTTATGTTGACCTGATTGTGAATCCTGAAGTGCGTGATACTTTTGTTAAGCGCAGCCAGATTATCAATAATATGCGTTCGTTCTTCAACTCAAAGGGGTATCTTGAGGTTGAAACTCCGATTTTGCAGCCTATCCCGGGCGGTGCTGCTGCCAGACCGTTTATTACACATCACAATGCCCTTGATATGCCTCTTTATCTCAGGATAGCCAATGAGCTGTATCTGAAAAAGCTTATTGTTGGCGGTTTTGATGGTGTTTATGAGTTTGCAAAAGATTTTCGCAATGAAGGGATGGATCGCACCCATAATCCTGAATTTACAGTTCTGGAGATTTATGTGGCATACAAGGATTATTTCTGGATGATGGAGTTTGTGGAAGAAATGCTTGAACGTGTGGCTGTTGGTCTGCATAATCAAACCAGCGTAAAGGTGGGCGAGCGTGATATCGATTTCAAAAAACCGTTCCGCCGCCTCACAATGACAGATGCCATCAAACAGTATGCAGGAGTTGATATTGCTGGCAAATCAGAAGATGAGCTGAGGGAAATCTGCAAACAATTGCATATTGAAACTGACCCGAGTATGGGTACTGGTAAGCTTATTGATGCCATTTTTGGTGAAAAGTGTGAAGAACATCTGATTCAGCCCACTTTTATTATGGATTACCCCATTGAAATGTCGCCGTTGTGCAAACGCCATCGCTCAAATCCTGAACTTACCGAGCGTTTCGAGCTGTTTGTAAATGGCAAGGAGCTTTGCAATGCTTATTCTGAGCTGAACGACCCTGTAGATCAGCTGGGACGTTTTCAGGATCAGCTGAAGCTTTCTCAAAAAGGAGATGATGAAGCGATGTTCATAGACATGGATTTTGTGAGAGCGCTGGAATATGGTATGCCAACCTGCTCGGGCATGGGCATTGGGATTGATCGTTTAACCATGTTTATGACCAACCAGCCCTCTATTCAGGATGTGCTATTCTTCCCGCAGATGCGCCCCGAAAAGAAAACTACGCCGACAGGTGATGCTGATGAAGCTTTTATTGCGATTGGTGTGCCCGAAGCCTGGGTTCCCGCATTGCGCAAATACGGTTTCAAAACAGTGGCCGAACTGAAAGCTGCCAATCCCAATAAATTGTTGAATGACCTGGGCGGCTTACGTAAAAAAATGAAGCTTGACATTCCGGCCCTTAAACTGGAAGAAATTCAGGCATGGGTTCAGGCTTAATTGGTGCTTGCTTATTTTAGAAAAGCTATTGCACTGTCAAATATCATATCAAAGTGATAATTGACCAAATCCTGATTCCCGGTTAAGGGGAAGGGGTTTTCGTGAGTGTAATCTGAGGCATAGTCAATGACCTGCAATTGTTTGCTGTTTAATAATTCAGCAATTCCTGCCGGAGGTATAACTTTGTCGCGTTTTAAAGCAATGGCTTTTATCCGGTTTTCCATTTTATGAAAGCGGTCTTTGCGCCATTCACTTAATATGGAGGCGTCGAGCATGGCTCTGAAAGCTCCGGAGGCGGGCTGGCTTTGAACAAGATTTGAAAATGAACCCTTGCTGCGTATTTCACGCTCGTATTGATGCAGGTAAAAAAATCTTAACCTCAGAAAGGCTTCTTCGTCCATAATCAGCTTTGAAACTCCATTCATTGAACTGAAGGGAGCTCCCCCGCAAAACATAAACAGACGGGAGTCGGAGAGCATTGATTCTCCGTAGGTAAGCATCATTATCTGAGCCAGAAAAGCCCCGATGGAATATGCGAAGAAATCGACATGCGCTCCCTTTTCAAACAGCGGATGCTGGCCTGTTTGTATGGCATTAATTAGGATTTCCAGATCTCTGGCGCTTTGACTTCCGGAAGTAAAAAAACGCAGCGGCTGTAAACTGAGCCTTAAACTCAATGCCAGATTTACAAATGTTGAAGAGTGGTTTCGGTGGTTACGCAGGCGGGTTCCGGGGAGCATGGCCGACATCAGCCGGGGGTTGCTCCAATCCGATGGCGACCTGTTCATATGAAACGAAATGGGAAAAAGAATAACTGGCCGGTGAAGATTTTCGGCAAGCTTTTGCGCCCAGGGGAGATATTTCGTCCAGTTCCTTTCATTGAGTCCGTGTAATAATATAAGGGCATTGCTGAATGAATGTTGTCCTTCAGGCGTAAAAACCGGATAAGTAAATGTACAGTTCTCGCTTATTTGATGATCGTCCTGCAGGTGAAAGTCTGCCGGAAAATGGTTTTCTATGCTGAGGCCTTTCATAGTTAAGGGAGGGGGCGAATGGAAAGTATACTGTTCTATACTGCATCCATTGGCAGTATGAAGCAGTTTTGCAGAATCCTGCCTGAATGCTTTTTTTAAGAAATGATATGATGCTGTATAGTCCATTCGTGTGATTTTCTCTGCAAAGAAATACAACGCCTGACCCGGATACAAAAAAATGGGACTTGAGAGGTATTTATGGTCCGGAATGTTAAATATCGGGGTGAAAACCGATATTTTGGGGTAAAAAAAATACAGGCCTTCATGTTTGAAATAAGTTTGACTTATATAAAAGGCGTTTTTTTACCCTACCTTTGCATTTATATACCCCATTTATGTTCGACCTGCAGAAACAGATTCCTGCCTATCTTCTCAATAAAAGGAATATTGTCAGATTAATTCTTTTTACGGCTGTTTTTGCGCTGATTTTTATCAACGTTTATGCACCGTTTGGTGTTGATGTGTGGTTCAATGTTACCCGTTGGACATTGCTTCTTTATTCCAGTATAATTATCCTCACAGGTGTGCTGGTTGTGGTTGTGAGTCGCATTATTATGTATCACAGTAGTCACAGATACACAATAAAGCTATATCAGTACCTGATATGGGTGCTGGCCGAAGTCTTTTTTATGGGGCTGTTTTATACGCTCTATCAAAAGCTAATTCTGGGAGATACCCGCTTTTTCCCTGATTTATTGGTTGTTTCTGTACAGAATACGGCCTTGGTATTGTTGTTGCCTTACTCTGTTTTGTGGCTCTATTTTTCATGGGTCGAAAACAAGAAGCGGCTTGAATTGATCAATGAGATACAACAACCTGAGGCTCGCAGAAGTATGATTCATTTTAATGATGAAAGGGGTGTACTGCGTTTTTCGGTCAAATCAGATCATTTGCTTTTTCTCGAAGCTGCTGATAATTACGTTTATATTCATTATCTGGATAGTGAAAAGCCCTCAAGATTGGTTTTGCGGAACAATCTGAAGAAACTCGGAGAAGATCTTAGCGGCACTGATATGGTCAGATGTCACAGGTCGTTTATGGTTAATGTTGAGAAGGTTGCATTAATCAAACGTGAAAAGGAAGGCCTTTTACTTGAGCTTGATTTGCCTGGCGTTATGGCCATACCTGTTTCGCAAACTTATGTGCAGGATGTGATTGAGTTTTTTTCACGCATTAAAGTTTAAAGTTAAACTGAAACCGCGATTTTTTTAGCCGACATTTATTGTGAATGAGATTAGCCTGGATATGGCTCCGGTTTATTGTCTGATGTTTTCAGTCAGATTCTTGTCTTCTTTAAACGCATGCTTTTTATTTCTGAAACAAGGCTATGGATATTGAAGTCCTTTATATCATTATTTAACCTGGAAGGTTTGTTATTTTAGGATGCTGGATATTTGTAAATCAAATGATTATTCAAATGCCGATTTGTAAAACGTTTTTATTTTTCGTATATTTAACCGTGTGATAAAACCTTTATAATTATGGAAAAGACGGTTATTATTGAAAAATTCGGAGGCCTCCTGAAAGAAGAACCTCTTTCCTGTGTAAACAATGAAATGTTTCTTCCCAATGCCTGCCTGTTAGAGGCTGTGTCTCCTTTCTTAGGATATTACAGTCAGATTCGTGGTGCTGTTAAACCTACTTATTTTTACATGATGCTAGATGGAAATTATTCCATAGAGAAAATTAACAGGGCAACGCTCAAAATCAAAAAGTTTTTCAATCATCCTTTTGATGCAGCGGCAGGTTATGTTCATATTTTTGATCATTATCACCGGGCAATCAGAATTCGTAATCTGGAAGAATACGGACATATTGGCCTGTTGCAAAAATTTTACAAGGAAGAGGGCTTTGCTTACCATAAAAAGGTAAAGTCTTTTGATAATGAAACGGCCGTTATCAGCTTAAGCAAGCTATTTTACCTTGAGGCGGTGGGCGATCTCTTATACATTGATAAGTCACAGCCACATCATGGTTATTTCGTGTTACCGGGTTATCTTCCCTGGAAAGAGTTTAAAGACCTGACAGCAGAAGTGAAATTTGATATTAACCTTCTGTATTTTGATGCCGCAACTGCTTTTATTTATGAAAACCATGGTATTACCGATATGGTAAGGGTTTACAAGGAGCACCTGACTGTTGAAAACCTGGCTGCTATCAGAGACAGATATTTGCATTTGCTAAAATAAAACACAGTTGGCTCTTACAATGGGCTTAAATTGTGGATGATCAATGAATCCTGCTGATGCTTGAGCAGCATTACTTCTTTGGTAAGCTCATTTGGTACTGTAGGAGAAAGCACGTAATGGAATATTTGCCATTTTCCGTTTGCTTTTTGAAGCACTCCTGAGCCCCGGCATAATCCCATGCTCGTATTCAAAAGTTCATCAAACCAGGCAAAGGATGCATTATTGCCCAGGTAAACGTTGCGTTTCAGGCTTTTTAAGTCCCAGCCTTTGCCTTGATCAAAATAGGGCTTGCTCCATTTACTAAAACTGGCAGTTGTCCAATATTCAGTTGCATCTGTGCCAATATAAATGCCTTCCTCTGCCATTGCTCCAATGTATTTGGCATGGTCTGACTGTGCTGCACTCTTATGCCAGTTGTCGATTGTTTGGTTTATTTCGGACATGAGCATTGATTTATCTTCCTTGCCCGATTCTGTTTTGCCGCATCCGGATAAAATGTAAATTAACCCTGAAATGCAGATAAGAATAAGTGAATGCCGGTTTTTCATTGTTTTTTTTTAGCTAATATAACAAAAAAAGTATGCTGATTTTTATTGTTTCTGCTGTTGAAGATGGTTTAAAATCATGAGGTGATTTTTCTATAACCATTCACATAAAGTTGAACATAAATATATTTTAAAACCCATGTAAAAAGAAAGGCCGGGCATTGCCCGGCCTTTCTTACACAATAATCACTAAGCAAGGAAGCATCAACTATCTTACCACAATTTTTTGTTGGTATTGGTTATTGTGGGATTGTAGTGTGAGGAGATAGATACCGGCATTCAACCCGTTTATATCAAACTGTTGTTGAGTACCATTCATCTGACCGCTGTAAACACTGCGGCCCGAAAGATCAGTTATGTTGAGTTTTGCTGAGCCATTCATCGTTTCAGGAAGCGTAATATGGATAAATCCATTGGCTGGATTTGGATAAATCACAGGATTTTCCTGAGGAATCATGTTATTTGTGCTGGTAACCGGGGTTTTCTGAATGGTTACATCATCAAGGAAAAGCAAAAATTGAAGGGCATCGCTGTAGCCATGGAATGCAATATAATATACCCCTTCGGTATCAGGAGTAAATGTACCGCTGCCTGATTCATAATCCAGATTGGTAATATTGGCATTGTTAAAAATGCGACCAGCCGTCATTCCCGCAGGATTGGGCGAAGTGCCAACCAATACTTCCATTTTTTCAAAAGTGCTGATGCCAAGAGAGGCAGTTTTGTAGAAGAAACTCAGATCATAGGCAAAGTCGGGACTCATTACCAGCGGAGGCGAAATAAGCCATTCGTCCATTGATTCGAGGAAACCCCAGCCCATATGCATGGCATTGGGTGCTGAATGTGCATTGATACTTCCATCGGAATTAGCAATCATCGTCCATTGCATGGAGCTGTTGTTCGGGCTTAATACTGTCCAGCCTAGCGGATAAATGTTGCCTTTAAGGAATGGTGGGTAATAGAATGCCGAACCATATGTTAAATCATCAAAATTTTCAACCATCGGGTATTGGCTGATGGTAGGATTTGACATGGTTGTAAATTGCCATACAGGGCAGTTGTTTGCGTTTCCGTTATTGTTAAATGGTATAATCTGCCAGTAGTATTTGGTGCTGTAATTGAGCTCGCTCATAATACGATATACAACTGTATCACCCAGATTGGCCATATTTACCAAATTGGTAGGAGGGTTGTTTGTGCCCAGATTCAGATAATATCCGGTTGGATTACCTCCTCCGTTTGACCATATAAGGTAATTGTCGGGCAGGTTGAGGTCTACATTAATTGCATTGTTAGCCGGATATAATGAAATGGCTGGATTCGGTGGAGTGGTAATGTTGGGGTTGGTCCAGGCTACATCGTCGATCCACATGCTTGTCCATTTTTTATTGTTGCCATGTTTCAGCGCTATATATGGCTTGGTATTCGTGGCATCAAAAGTAATGGTGTAAAGTGTATGTTCAGGACTCAAAGAAATAGTTTGCACCGGAACAAAGCTTTCAGCATGATAAGGATCGTCCATTAATCCGACAATAAGATCCAAATCATAGGAATCGCCACCCTTTTTGGCATAGAAACTTAACTCATTGATGCCAAATTCAGTTACACCCGGCAATATGAAAATTAACGGAGAAACCGAGTCGTTGGCATTGATCATCTTTGCAACATTGGGTACTGAATAAGAGTCGAAAGAGGAAGTTACAATGGTAATATCGTGATAAGGCTCAGTTGCGCTTTTAATTTTATTCCAATGTTCAGGAATTTCATTTGACAGGTCAAAAGCTTCAAATATTTCAGTATTGTTTTCAAGAACAGTGCCTGATAATTGTAAAGTATTCACTCCTGTAAATGCACCATTTACATTTACAACCAGCGTTTGGTTGAAATTGCCGGCCTGAGAAGCATTAAGATGTACAACAGGACTAACAGATTCACCGGGGGCTATTGTGCCGGAATATGTGCACGAAAAAGGTGAAGGAGCTGTAATTGAGTTGATTGTGAGATCAACTGAACCCGTATTTGTAATCGTAAATTCTTCGGTTGTTGTTCCATTTAAGAATAATTCATTGAATGCAATTGCAGTGGCACTCAAATCAATTTCCGGAACATCTGAGATGGCTTCAATGGTGATGTCATCAAGATAGACCGATTTTGACTCAGTAGTGTTGTCGGTTACATAACGGAATCTGAAAAAGAAATTATTGCCGGCATAGGCGTTGAGGTTGTGTGACCTTTCAACATAACTGGAAGGTGCTTCAGGTGAAAGAAAATCAAGTATAGTCCATGTTTGTCCGCCATCAGCGCTAACTTCAAAATAGGTTGTATCATGTCCTTCAACTCTCGCATTCTGGTTTTCCCAATTGAATGTAATGCGGTGATTTGCCGGAAGTAACACTTTGGGTGATCTGAGAATTGCTTGTAAATTGTTGTTTAAAAAGAAAGATTTGGCACATAAAAGTCCGGAATTGACATTTACTTCAGATGCATACCATGAAAATTCAGGTTCAGTTACCCAAGCACTTTGAACAGGCCAGCTGTTGAAAACTGCTGAGTCTTCAAATCCCTGGGTATATGGGAAGTCAGTGATAACATCTTCGGTTTTAAATTTCCAGATGGGAGAAGATTCCTCCTGTGTGCCATTTTTTGCAATAACTTTCCAGAAATGCATGGTTGAATCGGCCAGTAAACCATCTATTGTAAAAGAGTTGATTCCGTTTACAGCTGCAACATTGCTGGCAAGCATGGTAAGGTTGGTGGCGCTTGTTCCAAAATAAAGATCATATGTAGTGGTGTTTTCACCTAATGTCCAGCTTAAATCTGTATCAATGGAAACAACAGTTGCATTGTCGGCTGGTATTGGATTAGTCGGGGTTGCAGGGCCTGAAGACTGGTAATAAAATCTCATGTTGGTGACAGAGCCGGGGTAGGGATTCAGGTATCCTGAACTGCCTGCTCCCGGAAAGCCAGTATCGCTGCCACAGTTTTTATTGTTGTTTATAGTTGATAGTGTTGAATTAAACATGGGGCCATAGGTTTGTCCCCAACGGTTTTCCCAGTGAAAAATAATGTTATTCACCCCGTCGTAAGCAATAGGAGTGGTGAGTGTAATCTCATTCCAACCATTTTGAAATGTCAGATTGCCATCATATACCAGGGTGTAACCGTTGTTTTGTGGATCTTCATAAGCTGCACCCGAAAAAACATCTATATTAGAAAGTTTAACATAGATTTTTTGATTGGTAACCGTTTTGGGTCCGTTGGTGCAATTTAAACCGATGGAAGTAATGGTTTTGGCAGATCCAAGATCGGCATGGTTGTAAATTACAGAGCTCCAGCTGTAATTCCATGATGAATAAATCGGCATTGATGTCTGGGTAGTTCCGGTACCGACCTCAGTATAATTCTGGGCAAAACTTGTGCTGGCAAATACCAGGGCAAGCAGGCTCAGAAAAATGGTCAGAGTTTTTTTCGTTCTCATTTTTTTAAAGTAAGTTGTTGAAGTGTAAATTTAGAATTGAAATTTTTAACGTTTAAAACCTGATACAAAGTAAGGACAAGATTTTAGTTCAGACCACATGTAAAGAGTGCAGATTCCTGAATTCGTACAATCTTGTTTTTATCTGTAAATGCTTCAGTTGGACCCGTAAAGTCAATAATGACGGCGTGTCAGGTGATGAATATTGCTTACTTTTACACGGAAATTTTATTGTTGATGTTTGCCCGATGGATTTGTTTATAAAAATTCTTTATGCGTTGCCGGTTTACCAGTCTTCGGCCCTGGCATTGCTTCTTTTTTTTAATGGCCGGCAGGTAAGAAGCCGTTCAAGGATAATTATGGCCTTCTTTGAACTGATTTGTGCATTGTATTTTGTGTTTAATTTTCAATATGCTCTCAGGAGTTTTGAAATTCTGGTCAGGCTTTATTTTCTGATTCTGCCGATTATTCTTCTTTTCCTGCCAATGTTTTATATTTATCTTTTATCGGTTACTACTGTGAGTTTTCGTTTTAAGCAGAAGTATCTTTGGCATTTTTTACCGGCATTCGTTATTTTGTTAGCCAATCTCCCGTTTTTATTTGCTTCATACCAGGAACGGCTGGCCTATATTTCGCATAGCTTTGATTCGGCTAACTATAATTCTGTTATACTTTATCTTACAGTAGTTTATGTTGTAGGTATTTTCGGCGTGCTTTCGGCACAACTTGTGTATTATTTCTATATGGCTGTAAAGCTTTACAAGAGTCATCGTAAATACATTGAAAACCATTATTCCTTTACTGAAAATATAAGTCTTAACTGGATAGTTGCCCTAATGGCCAGCCTGGTGCTGTTTTTTATCAGCAATCAGATGCTTTATATGTTTGGAATTGATCACAGTTTTTTTTCGCCTCTGTACTATAATATTGTAATGTTGGGCATTACTCTTTTTATGGGCTATTATGCGCTTTATCAGCGCGATTTGAAGCCGTCTGAACTCTCCTTGTCATTTGTGGCTTCTGAATCTGTGGAGATTCCTGATGTTTTGCCGGTGAATGCCAATGTGGGAAATGTGTTAAGTACGGAAGAACAGGTTGTTGCTGCTGAAGAGAATGTAACAGTTAAAGATGAAAATGAGGACGATGAAAAAGTTGAAGAGACAAAATCGCAGGGAAAATATGCGGGTTCAGCACTTAGCACTGAACATAAGTTGTTATTGGTTAAAAGGCTTGAAGCGCTGATGTTTGAAGAAAAGATATTTGTGAATGATAGTCTGAGTGTCGAAGATGTGGCCAACCGGCTGGGCACCAATTCAAAGTATGTTTCACAGGTTATCAATGAGCAATATGGCAAGAATTTCTATAATTACATCAACTCTTATCGTGTTGAAGAGGCTCAGAAACTTTTGTTGTCGGGCGGTATGGAAAAATACACCATACTTGGTATTGCTCAAATGGTGGGTTTTGGCTCAAAATCGAGTTTCAACTCTTCGTTTAAGCGCATAACAGGCCTTACTCCAAGCGAATTTATGAAGGCCAATGGTTCTTAAATAAAAAAGGAGGCTGAAAAGCCTCCTTTTTTATTTAACTTTTATTCATTACTCTTTTGTCATGATAAGGTCCATCGCGCCTTGCTTTATATTTAGTTGATTGTCATTGATAAAGGCAATTTTAATGCCACCGGCATGAAAGCTGAATTCTGTTTCGCTTTCTGCTTCGAGAGGGAATGGACTCTGACCCGTTCCTTGAGCTGTAAGCGATTGGCCTTCAAGCTTAATGGTGAGTTTTATCGGGAAATCATCACTTGAATATACGCCTTCATATTTTTTCAATTGTTCCGCAGTTATTTGCAGATTTTTAAACTCAGGCAATTTATACTCTTTTCCTAATGCTATACTCAAAACGGCAATAATCATATCGTTTTGGTTGTAATTCAATCCGTTAGAACAAATGGCAAGGCCTAGTTTTTCTTCAGGATAATATATCAGCACCGATCTGAAACCGTCAATTCCGCCGGTATGTCCATATCCCTGAAGTTCATAAAATGGCATCCTGAATATGCCTTTTGCATATTTTCCTTCCGATTTTATCATTTCGGACAGGGAACCTTCTGAAATAAGCTGTCCATTAAAAAGTGCGTTTACAAATGTGGTTAAATCTTCGGCTGTTGAAACTACTCCTCCTGCTCCATTCGGAATGCTCATGTCTGTTTCGTTGTCTTTAACCCATTTCGCGTTTTCTATCGAGTAGGAGTAGCTCTCATTGTTGGCAGTGTTGGTAGGAACACCATAATAAGTTGACTCCAATCCGGCTTTTTTACAAATTCTTTCCTGAAGATTGGTGGCAAAATCTTTTCCGGTGATGGTCTCAAGAATGTAGCCAAGTAACAGATAATTGGTATTGCTGTATGAAGATTTCTCTCCTGGCGCAAAAACAGCCGGTTGTGCCATTATCATGGCAAGCAGCTCTTCATGGGTTTTGGGTTGTGTATTCCACGAAAGGTAGAGACTGTCATCAGTTACACTCCATAGGCCGCTCTGATGAACCAGCAAATCTTTGATGGTAATTATATCAGCATTTACTATAGCCGGATAAAAAGCTGAAAGTTTGGTGTCAAGCTGTAGTTTCTTTTCTTCAATTAGCTGAAAGGTCATGACCGAAGTAAACATCTTTGATATGGAACCCACCCTGAATCTGGTATTTGTTGTATTCGGGATGTTCTTTTCAATATCAGCCAGCCCGCAAGCTGAAGAATATACAGTTTCATTGTTTTTTAAGATGGCAACTGTTCCCATAAACTTATTGTTTGTTGAGAGCAGGTTAAGCAATGTATCGATTTTCTGGTAACCCGAAAATGTTTGCGCTTTAATTGCCGAATCCCCCAGGGTGAGAATTAGAATGGCGAAAGCTAAAAAAAAATTACTGGTAAAAGATTTCATGTTGGTGGGGTTTAATTAATGTGTTGGTTTTTATTTGGTGAGTATCTTTATCTGTTCAATGGCAATATGACTATAGTATTATGTAAAGGTTACAGATGGAAAACAATAATTTAGCAGTTTGCTGTTAGTTTAACTGAAAATAATATGTTGGATGAAAGTTTGTACTATCAGGTTTACTTTCCCCTGGTACTATTAACTCTACCTTGCCAATTATAAATCAGCAGTTTGGGTCCACTGTTTTATTAAAGTGTAATTAGGCTGGTGCTATTCAGCTTGTTGCGGTTTCGGGTAATTTCTTTCAATAAGTTGATAAAGGTCGTTTTTCTGGAAGGGTTTGGAAATGTAATCATCACATCCGGCTTCAATACAACTGTTGTGGTCGGCTTCACTGGCATAAGCAGTCACGGCCGCTATTTTTATTTCCGGAGCAATGGTTTTGATGATGCGTGTTGTTTCGAATCCGTCCATGCCGGGCATTTTCATGTCCATCAGAATCAGGTCAATTTCAGCGCCCTGTTCTATCATGCTGATGGCGTCGGAGCCATTACTGGCAAGCTTCACATTATAGTTTTTCTGTAGAAGCAGACGCTTGATATATATCATGTTAATTTCTTCATCTTCAACTACAAGAATGGTGGGTTGTGCTGAACCTTTTGTTTGTCTTTCTCGGGTTGTTTTTCCAACTTCAATGGTTTCAATGTACATAACAGGCAGCTCAACAGATATGGTTGTGCCGATGCCCAGGGTTGATTCGGCTGAGATGGTTCCATTGAGCAGCCTCACTGCTTCCTGCACGATGGATAAACCCAGCCCATTGCTGTTGTTTGTTCGTGCCGAATAAACATCCTCTTGCTGAAATGGCTCAAAAATATAGGGAAGGAACTCTTTTGAAACCCCGGTGCCGGTGTCGCTGATTCGAAGCTGCAGTTTGTTATTGCGAAAAACGTACTTCAGTATTACCTTTCCTTTGGTGGTGAATTTTATTGCATTGTCAATAAGCTCGGTAATAACTCTTGTAATCAGTGATTTATCGCTGTTTACAGTTTGTTCGGCGTCTTGTTCAGGTGATTGCAGCTGAAAGGCTATTTTCTTTTTGAGGGCTTCGGGCTCATATTTATTGAAAATGTCGCGGATAACATCAGCTGGTTTAAAATTCTCTTTGTTAATATTGATATTGCCTGACATCATCACCGAAACATCCATAATATTGTCAATAATTCTGGTAAGCCTGTTAATGCTGTGGCTCAGATATTCCATACATTCATCGTTCTCTTCGGGCGTGTTGTCGCCTGATCTGATTAATTCGGCAAAACCAATGATGCCATTTAATGGTGTGCGGATTTCATGAGAAATGTTGCCCATAAATGTGGTTTTGAGCCGGTTGCTTGCTTCTGCTTTTTCTTTGGCCTTTACCATTTCTGCTTCCACCTGTTTTAGGTTCGTGATATCGGTAATTGACCCTATGTATCCTTTAAGCTTATTGTCAGCAAATTCAGGAACTGCATGACCCTGAACCCATACAATGCTTCCATCGCTGCGAAGAAACCGATATTCCGAAACGATTGGTTTTTGTTCGGCCACTGCGTTTTTCCATTCTACAATCCGGTCAAACCTGTCGTCTGGGTGAATAGCATTCAGATATTTTGAATCAAGCGCATCTTCAAAGTTCAAACCTGTAAGCGACATCCATTTCGGATTTACATAGGTGGTTTCACCGTATTGGTCGGTTCTGAAAATTCCGACAGGAGAAACCCGTGTAAGGGCTTCAAAAAGTTGCCTGCTTTCGTTCAGGGCTTCTTCTGTTTTTTTTCGTTTGGTTATGTCAGTAAAGATGGCGACCATTTTTCCGGGTATTGTCTGAAATGCTTTTACTTCAAATGCCCCTGAGATTCTTTGGTCGGTGTATTCAATTTGTTCGGAAACCCATGTGTTGTTGTTCAAGGCGGCCTTCCGATAATGTTGGATGATCTTTGTTTTTGCCAGTGAGGGAAAAGCTTCTTCAATGGTAAGTCCTTTAAATTTTGAATTGTCGATGCCCAGTATTTTGTTGGCAGCAGGATTGGCTCCTGTGAAAATCAATTTGTTGTCGTTGTTGATTTCATAAAAATGCATCCCGAATGGCGCATTGTCAACCATTTGTTTGTACAGGCTTTCGCTTTTGGTAAAGGCTTCTTCTGTTTTTCTTTGCAATGTTATATCATACCCGCTTGTTCTGATGCCCATGGCTTTGCCGTTTTTATCAGAAATGTGACTCCATGTCATCAAAATGGTAAACCTCGATTGGTCTTTACGTTTGCAAATGAATTCCAGATTCTGGCCTTTTTTCCCGGCAATTATGTTTTTTAATTCTTTACGAATGCGTGCCTGATCTTCTTCAGCTACAAGCGTTGAAATGTAATCAGGCATTGCCAGTATTTCATCAGGTGTATAACCTGTATACTGGAAAGCTGCCGGGTTTGTCCATATGACGCGCCCGGTATTGTCAAACCATGATTCCCAGTTGGCAATATGATTTGCTACGGCTTTGTAGATTTCTTCCTGTTCCGAAGCTAATTTCTCTGCTATTTGCTGTATCCTTAAGTCTTTAAAAAGGCAAAGTATCTGGTTAGCTCTGCCATTTATATCATATCCTGTTTTAAAATGGATTTCTGTTTTAATGACCTGCCCTTCCTGATGAATAAATTCAAGCTCGCAGCTGAAATATCCCTGCCTGAGAATTGTTGGTATTTTTTTATTGAAAAGTTCTGCTGATTTGGGTGAAAGGAAGTGCGCAAAAGGCTTTCCGGCAGCTTCCTGCTGTTTGTAACCCAGTATGCTTACCCATAATTGGTTTACACTGGTAATATTTCCTTTGGAATCAAGTGTCTGAAATCCGACAGGCGCTTCGTTCAGCAATTGTAAAAATTGCGTTTCGCTTTCATAAAGCGCTTTTTCGCTAATCCTTCGCCCGATTACATTGGCTGTTATACTTGAGAATGCTGCAATTTCGTTGTTCTCTGGTTTGGGTTGTTTAGTGTTGCCGGTTAAAACAATGGTGCCGATAAGTTTTTGATTAAATACCAGGCCAATGCCTATGTGCCAGCTCAAATGCAGCGTACGTTCAATAAGCCGGCCAACGGTTTCTGATATGGCGCCAAAAGTCAGCTCACTCAGCGAGTTTACTACCGTGTAGGGCAAGTCAGTTATCAGGTTATACTGCTCAGGTGTGACGGGTATTTTGAGTTCCGATATTTTTTTGCCCAGCGCCCTGGATATGATGGATTTATTTGTGCGGTTGAGATTGGTGTATTTTACCTCAAGTTCCGACGTTTTTTCGTTGAAAACGGAGATAATGGCAGATTCTGCTTCAAAAATTTTTGTGATTTCTGAAATAATGAAAGGGTAAAAAGTGCTTTCCGGTTCATTGGAAAGAGCCGATGCATAATTGTTTAAGTGCTCCTGCCTTTTTAATTGTCCATGCAGACTGGAAATAGACTCCTTGTTTTTTGCCTCAGATTGTAATAAGGTGGTTTGCAGCGCTTCCAATTCTTTTTTCAGTTGCGAGTTTTCGGCTCTTAGAATTGAAAATGAATCATGTTTTTCTTTCATTAAAAGCTGGTTTGATAAAAATGAAGCGTTTTCAGATGTTTGTTGATTCAGAGGATAAAAGTATTCATTTTGCTGAGATTAGTTATAACTTACTGCGATTGACTTAAGGTGTGTAGGATCATAATCAGTCGAAGCTTTCCCGGACTATAAAATTATTTTCTATTTAATCTTTACGGATGCCTGAATTATAATCCAGCGGCAGAGCAATTGAAAACTTGCTTCCTTCGCTAACAGTACTTTCAACCTGAATACTTCCGCCGTGTTTTTCAATTAGTTCTTTACAAAGCAGCAGTCCCAGTCCGGTGCTTGGTTCGCCTTCGGTGCCGCGTCTGTTTACTTTTGTGCTGTAGCTGAAAAGGTTTTTCAGCATTTCGCTGTTCATTCCAATTCCGGAGTCTTCAATGGTCATGTGTACAAACTGACTGTCTTCAATATGGGCTGTAATCTTGATATGACCGCCAAAAGGAGTAAACTTGGCTGCATTGGAAAGTAAATTCCTGATGACAGTCCCCAGCATGTTTGAGTCAGCTGTAAGTAGTACGTCTGAGGGTATTTGCATGCTTAACTTTAAACTTTTTTTGCGGAAAGAGTCAGACAGGGTAAGAATGCATTCATTGGTAACATCAACCAATTTAAGTTGTTCGGGTTTAAATGTTTTTATCCCCCGGCGTATCATTGACCAGTCCAATAAGTTTTCGAGTAAGTGGTAAAGGTTATTGGCCGAGTTCTTCATTTCAGTAGCGATTTGCTGAATTTCGTCCAGGGTCATCGTCTGTAAGTCGTCAGCCATCATTTCAGTAAAGCCAAGAAATGCATTAAACGGGCTCCGGAGATCGTGTGCTATAATAGAGAAGAACTTGTCTTTCTCGGCATTTGATTTTTCAAGCTGTTCGTTTTTATATCTGATTTCAGCCTCAGCTAATTTATAATTGGTGATATTGTTGACCATCACCAGAAAATAAAGAAACTGTCCTTTGGAGTCGGAAACAATGCTAACCTGCACATTTCCCCATACAATCCGGTCATCTTTTGTAATATATCGTTTTTCAGTCCTGTAAACATTAATTTTGTTTTCAAGGAGCTGATTAATGGATTCAAGATCTTTCTCAATATGTTCGGGATGCGTAATTGTTTTAAACGACATCTGCATGAGCTCTTCTTCTGAATATCCGAATGTTTCGCAGAAAGCGTGGTTGGCACGTATGAAAACCATTTGCCGGTTAAGCATGGCAATTGGAAATGTTCCTTCTGAATATACCTTCCGGAATCTTTGTTCACTATCGCGCAGCGCTTGCTCCGATAGTTTTTGTTCAGTATTGTCAATGGTGTAGCCAGCCAGATATTTGGGCTTCCCGTTGATGAAAACCGGAAACTTAATGGTAGTGTAATACTTGTTATTAAGCTCTTCATCAATTTTAATTGGTTCGCCTTTTTGCAGAACTTTCATATCGTCCTGTGCCATTTTTGCGGCCAATTCGCTGGGGAATAATTCATCCATAGTCCGGCCCAGGATTTTGTCGAGCGGAAGCCCCAGCATCGATTCATAGTTCTTGCTTAATTTGATTGGGCGGATGTGCTTGTCTTTAAAAAATATATAAATGGGGCTGTTCTCCAGAAAGCTCGAAAAAATTTCTTCGCTCTCCACTAATTGTTGTTCATACTCCTTTCTCCATTTGTTTTTTTTAGGGTCAGAGCGGGTAGCTAATTCGTTTTCCAGGTCTTTATTTTTTTTCTCCAGAAATTCAATCGCTGATTTCAGCCGTTTAATTTCATTAGATAGTTCCTGTATATGGTTGTCACAATTGCTCATCTTTTTTAGTTTTCAAGTTTGCAAAACCCGCCGGTAATATTGGTTTTTGTAGAAGTTGAGCTAATTTTGAGGTAACTGAGTTTGTGGAGAAATTATTTTTAAGGTTGTAAATAGTTAGCAAATTGGTTGCCTGGTAATGGTTTTTTCAGAAAGAGGTAACTAAACCCACAGCTGCAAGTGTGAAGTTAAAAATATGCTTTTTCTGAGTGTAAAACTCTTTGCTAAGATAACAAATATTTAGTTGAACGCCAAAAATATAGTCTTCAGCTTGTAAAGATTTTGAGCTATACAAGATGTTTATTTTACGGGCCTGATTTCATTGGTCAATGATTTTTGGCCGGGCTTTTCTTCATTGATGTGATTTTAATTTTAATTACAAAAACGATGAATCATGATGAGCAAACCTGGAAATTCAATGTAAATGATTTGAATATTCCTGAATAGCTCAGGATTTAAATTTTTTTAGCGTTATCGGTCAGATATAGTATGCTTTAAGAATTGATTTGAAAAAATTGAATTCAATTCGCAAATAAGCCATGGTAGTTTTTTATACTTTTGCGCCTTCTTTTTAAGGAGGTGTTTTATGTCAGGTCTGGAGTTTCTTAAATTTTCACAGGTTTTTCATCCAAAGATATTCACAACACTAAAAGATTATAACCGCCAGACTTTTATATCTGACCTTATAGCCGGTATTATTGTGGGTGTTGTGGCCTTGCCGCTGGCCATTGCTTTTGGCATAGCTTCCGGAGTGGCTCCTGAAAAAGGTCTGATTACGGCTGTTATTGCTGGTTTTCTTATTTCAGCCCTTGGAGGAAGTCGTGTTCAGATTGGAGGTCCAACAGGTGCCTTTATTGTGATTGTTTATGGTATTGTTGAGAAATTTGGTGTTGAAGGTCTCATTATTGCCACAATCATGGCTGGTTTTATGCTGGTGGCCATGGGGCTGCTGCAGCTAGGAACCATCATCAAATTTATGCCTTATCCGATTGTTGTTGGATTTACGTCGGGCATTGCTGTTGTTATTTTTTCGTCACAGATTAAGGATTTCTTCGGGTTGCAGGTTACTCAAAGCGTTCCGGCCGACTTTATCGCAAAATGGGAGTTTTATTTTCACCATTTTGATGCCATCAATATCTATACATTGGGAATAGGTTTGTTTACTGTGCTGGTTTCAGTTATGTGGCCCAAAATAAATAAAAAGATTCCCGGCACTTTGATTGCACTGCTGTTGAGTACCATTGCTGTTTCAGCCTTCCAACTGCCGGTTGATACCATTGGAACCCGTTTTGGCGAAATTAAAGCAACAATCCCCTTCCCATCTCTGCCGGTTATAAGTTTTGAAACCTTCAGATTGTTGTTGGCTCCTGCTTTTACCATTGCCATGCTGGGTGCTATAGAATCTTTGCTTAGCGCCATGGTAGCCGATGGTGCTACTGGTGGCAGGCATCGTTCCAACACGGAGCTTATCGGGCAGGGAATTGCCAATATTATTACACCGCTTTTTGGCGGCATTCCTGCCACTGGTGCTATTGCCCGTACCATGACCAATATCCGCAACGGAGGAAAAACACCTGTTGCCGGCATGATTCATGCCATTGTGCTGTTGCTGATCTTGCTGTTTTTTGGAAAATGGGCCAGGCTTATTCCGATGAGTTGCCTTGCAGGTATTCTGGTGATTGTTTCTTATAATATGAGTGAGTGGCGGTCGTTTAAAGGGCTTTTCAGAAATTCAAAAAATGAAGTTGCCGTTTTGCTGACTACCTTTTTTCTTACTGTACTTATTGATTTGACTGTTGCCATTCAATTCGGACTTTTGCTGGCTGTTCTGCTTTTTCTCAAGCGTGTTATTGATACTTCGGGCGTTGAAGTGCTTAATATGGCTGTGGAGGATGAAAGAGCTGATGCTGATGAAAATCCACCTAAACTTAAAATTCCTGAAAAGGTGGAAGTTTTTGAAGTGAATGGTCCCTTCTTTTTTGGCGTTGCCAATAAGTTTGAAGAGGCTGAAATGCAGGTTACCAAACGACCCCGCATCAGGATTATCAGACTTTACAGAGTGCCTTTTATCGATGCTACAGGGATGAGCAATCTCAAAAGTTTTATCAGGAAATCGAAAAGCAATGGAATAACAGTTATAATTTCAGGTCCAGTAAAATCAGTTTATGAGGCTCTTGAAAAGAATGGGTTCTTTGAACTGGTTGGCCATGATAATGTTTGCTCTGATATCAATTTTGCCATTGCCCGTGCTGAACTATTGCTAAAGAAATAAATAATCCCGGGGTAATTGAATAAAAAAGGCGGGTGTTTGAAATGCCCGCCTTTTTTGTTTTATCCTGAAGAGATTTATTTTAGTCCTCTTTTTTTCATCAATGGCTCAAGTGAAGGTTCCTGGCCTCTGAATTTTTTATATTGAATCATGCCTTCGTCATCACCATTTTCTGCCAGGCAGTTTTTGCGGAAGCTGGCTGCTAACTCTTTGTTAAAAATGTCGCCCGACTGTTTGAAATAATCAAAAGCATCAGCATCAAGCACGGCAGCCCAAAGGTAAACATAATACCCTGCAGCATAACCACCATCAAAAATATGCGCAAAATAGGTTGAGCGGTAACGTGGCCAGATTTCACTAATCAGTCCAATTTTATCCATGGCCTGTTTTTCAAATGCTACCACATCTTCAACATTTGCTGGCGCCGGAAGCTTATGGTAGTCCATATCCAGAATTGAAGCAGCAATGTATTCAACGTTATCAAATCCCTGATTGAATAGTCCGCTGTTTTCAATTTTAGTGATCAAAGCATCCGGAATAACTTCACCTGTTTTGTAATGTTTGGCATACATGCGTAAAACTTCGGGTTCGCCGGCCCAGTTTTCCATAACCTGTGAGGGAAGTTCAACATAATCCTGTGGCACATTACCTGCAGTACGGGTGTATTTTCCTTGTGTAAATAATCCGTGAAGTGCATGTCCAAATTCATGAAACAGAGTGGTTGTTTCGTCCCAGTTTAAGAGGGCAGGCATGTCGCCGGTAGGAGGTGTGAAGTTGCAGACAATAGAAATAACCGGATCGATTTTTTTATCATTCTTCCATCCAGATGCCTGAAAATCTGTACACCAGGCACCGCCGCCTTTTGAATCACGAGGGTAATAGTCCAGATAAAGTATTCCCAGATGTGAGCCATCAGATTCTTTCACTTCAAATGTTTCAACATCTTTTTGATAAACAGGCAGGTCAGTTAGTTTATTAAATGTAATTCCATAAAGTTTGCCGGCTACAGCAAACATTCCGTCGCGCACATTGTCGAGACTGAAATAGGGTTTCAGCTCATTTTCATCGAGATCATATTTCTGTTTGCGAAGTTTTTCGGCATAAAACCACCAGTCCCATGAGTCAAGTTTGAAATTGGCTCCTTCAGCATCTGCAATTTTTTGCATTTCAACAAGTTCTGCCTTTGCAACCGGAAGAGCAGCAACCATCAGTTTGTTCAGGAAATCATCAACATTGGATGTTGTTTTGGCCATATTTTCGTCAATAACATAGGCTGCATAGTTGTCATAACCTAATAATTTTGCTTTTTCTGCTCTGAGCTGAATCATTTCAGACAGCACTTTTTTGTTGTCGTTGTCATTGTTGTTATTGCCACGCATGAAGTAGCCGCGATAGATTTTCTCACGCAGAGCTCTGTTTTTAGCATATTGCAGGAATGGAATCATGCTGGGTTTGGCTAGTGTAAATACCCATTTCCCATCCATGCCTGATGCTTTGGCTGTTTCAGCAGCAGCAGAAATGACTCCCTCAGGTAGCCCGTCCAAATCAGCCTGATTGTCAATAACAAGCTTGAAATTTTTGTTGGTTTCTGCCAGCAGATTGTCGCCAAATTTCAGGCCCAGAGAGGCAAGTTGCCCGTTAATTTTTTTAAGCTGTTCTTGTTGCCCGGCTGAAAGGTTTGCGCCCTGTCTTTCAAAATCACGGTAGTATTTTTCTGTTACTCTTATTTGCTGAGCATCAAGCCCCGATTCATTTCGTTTTTCATAAACGACTTTTATGCGCTCAAATAGTTTGGGATTCATTGAAATTTCGTCATTGTGCTGCGAAAGCATGGGCGAAATTTTCTGAGCAATCAACTGCAAATTATCGTTGGTGTTTGCTTGCATTACATTGAAAAAAACCTTGCTCACTTTGGTTAAAAGCTCTCCTGACTTATCAAAGGCCAGAATTGTATTTTCAAATGTAGGAGCATCCTGATTGTTTACAATTGATGCAATCTCATCGTTGTGTTGTTTCATGCCTTCAATAAATGCCGGCATATAGTGCGAGGTGTCAATTTTATCAAAGGGAGGCACCTGAAATGGGGTTGTGTACTCGGTAAAGAATGGGTTGTCCATGTCTTTCTCCGCTTTTTGGTTGTTTTTGCAGCTTGAAAAAACGGCTAAAACAGTGGCCATCAATAGCAGCATGTAGCTTTTCATAATGATCGGTGAGTTGTGTGTAAAACTATTTTTTATGAATTAATTGCAAATGTAGAATCTAAAGTGGTAATAGCAAGAAACATATGGCTAAAAATTTAAGGGTTTCGTAATTGTTGAGAAAGTAATGACAATGCAAATTGGTCTGTTTATGTTGGCATAATTGATGAAATTTATGTTCCTTTGCAGCCTTTAAATTGATTGAAGTGGCAGTGAATTCAGTGATTCAAGGAATAATCTTCCGGGTCATTATACATTGAAGCATCTTAAATTGGTTGATTGTTGTGTCAATGAATTTTCGGTCTAGCCTTGGTAAATCAAATTGAATGGTTGAAAATAAAGTCAGACAATCCGGATTGATTGGATGGAAAGTGGATTTCCTAATTTTTTTTTCAAAGATGAATAGGGGTAAATCTGCTTTCAGTTGTCTTTGAAGTGACGAATTAGACGGGTGAGTTGAATAATGGCATTTGCTTTCGTTGTCTGAATCGAAAATGTTTCTGGTAATCAAGTTGTTAGTGGCTATCGTGAAACATATGATAATAATTAACTAAAATTGAGGTGAACAATAAGTGCAACTGAAAGTTTATAGGAAGATTTCTGTACAAGGTTACCCTCAAAACTCTTAAAACTCGAAATACTTGAATAACTGTTTTTACATTAATAGATTAGTCTGCAGTATAGCCAGTAAGCCTTAATTATAGGACTTGCCGGTTATTTTTTTTATATGTAACGAAAAATGCTCCTATCCGATTGAACGGAATTGCGAAAAAAAATAGAGAATGGCTCCCTACCAGCAGAAATTTTTGAATAAGTAATTATTCATTTTTCTGCCCGGATTGATAAAAGAAGGTACTCACGAGAGTAATAGAACTCACAGAAAAATAGGGGAAATTATAATAAGATATGTGTTGGTTGAATTTCTGTAGTGTGCAGTCATAAAAATTTCAATTTAATTTTCAATTTGAGGCTGAATTAACAACTATAAAATCGTGTAATTCCCGGACCATTTTTTGAATCATTTTTAATTTAAATAATCAATTAACTGAATATTAACTTGTTTTAAAATTGTGAAAGGAGGGTAAAGGCAAACAGACTAGGGGTTAGAAGCTGCAAAAGCAGCAAATGAATCAAACTCAATTACTTTTTAAAGGAAGTTCCCTTTAATTTTTAACTAAAAAAACCTATTATGAACAAGAATTCTATTTTAATGCGATGGCTTGGTGCTGCTATGCTGGGGTTACTCCTGTTTGTAGGCGCTGGTCAGGTGCAGGCTCAATCCAGCCTTGAAGTAACTCCTCAGGTGCTTGATTTAGGACAGCGTCCGATTGATGCCTGGATGAAACCGGGGGTTTTCACCCTTACCAATACAGGTATTGGCGCAATTACTATTGATGCCAGCGAACTGGATGCTCCTGCATTCTTTGGTTTGCAAAACCCTGTACTCCCTATCACCCTTGAAGAAGGTGAATCAGTTGAGGTTGGCTTAACTACAAGTGGCCAGGCAACTGCAGGCGCTCTGTCAGGAAGTTATGTTGCTCGTTGGGGAAGCTCACGTGCAGTAACTGTTGCTGACATCGCTGCTACAGCTTTCGCTCCCGTTCAGGGAGATGTATGGGAAAATGCTTTTGTCATTAACTCATATCCTGCTAACTATGCAGCTGTGGCAACAACTAACTTCCATGATGTTTATGATCTTCCCGGTGCTACAGCCGATGGTAAAGATGTGGTTTATAAAATCACTACCACTTCAGACAAACTGTTAACAGTTGGTTTGACTGCAACTGATGCCAAGATGGCTGTTTATGCTGCTGGCTTCAATGGTATTGGTGGTCCTGATGCAGGCAATGCGCTTGTAAGCGGAACTGCTGCTATTACTAATTATCAGCTTTTTGCTGGTTCTTATTACCTGGTTGTTAGTACAACCGGTGCTTCTTATGACCTTGCTGTTAGCACAGCTACTATGCCGGTTCCGGTTGCTGCAAGCAATCCTGTTCCTGCTGATGGTGCCAACAGTATCAACAACGGAATGACCCTTAACTGGACATTCGGTGATTATACAGATGAATATCAGCTCGTTTTGGGTACTACATATCCTCCAACAACGATTGTTGTTCCTTTTACTTCTAACCTTGCTACTTCTTATGTATTAAGCGGATTACAGCCAAATATGCAATATTTCTGGCAGGTAATTTCACGCAATACCCAAGGTACTACCGCTGGAACTGTTTGGGGTTTCACCACCACCATTGATGTTCCTACCGGAGTAACTGCTTCAGTTGTTGACCTTTCTCCAACAACTCCTACCGTTGCTGTTAACCTGAGCTGGACTCCCAATACAAACCGCTCATTCCTTGGTTACAATGTATATCGCAATGGATCAAAACAGAATACCGCTCTGTTAACCGGTACTACTTTTGCTCAATCCGGTCTTGCCAGAAATGCAACCTTCTCATATACAGTTACTGCTGTTTACGATGAAGGTGAATCTGCTCCTTCAGTTCCTGCTGTTGTTACAACTAAAGGTGTAGGTATTGTTAGAGGTACTGTTACTGAATCATTAAATCCAACAACTGCTATTGCTGGTGCAACTGTTGTTGTTAGTGGTCCTGCAGGAACTTATAACCTTACTACTGCTGCCAACGGATTCTATACTTCACAGGTTTATGCTGGTACTTATGCTATTGCTGTTGCTGCTGAAGGTTTCATCGGCGAAAACATCAGTGGTGTTGTTGTTGCACACAATGCAACCGTAACCAACGACTTCCAACTTGATGAAGTTCCTTACCCTGTTGATTTTGTTATTGCCAGCGAAATGAATGCCAATAATGTACTTCTTGAGTGGGGCTTCAACGATGCAAGTCGCTCACTTGTTGAATTCCAGGTTTGGCGTCAGAAAATCTATCAGCCTGAAACTGCTGTATTAGTTGGAAATACTGTACAGAATAGTTTTGTTGATTTTGACTGGGGTGTTCAGGATTGGGGCGTTTACCAGTGGAACGTAGTGGCTGTTTATTCAGCCAGCCAGTCTCCTGCTGTAGCTTCAAATTCACTTGACAAAGACATGAATACGATGGTTGATGTAACTGTTGCGCTCAATTCAGCTGACAGCCCAGCCGGTACTTATGTTGAGTTTACCAACACTTCTGAGCCTGCTCTTGATTTAACCTATTCAACTTTATTAGGTGCTACAGGTACTTTCTCATGGAATGAATTCCGCAGAGGTACTTATAACATTGAAGTAAGCAAACGAGGTTATACTGGTGTTTATCAGACTAACGTAAATATTTTCGACCAGACTTCATTCGAATGGTTGTTAGATGAAATACTCGCAGCTCCTGCAAATCTTTATGTAACCCCAACCGGATTGGCTACATGGGAAGCTGGTGATGCTATGCCTTACGATCGTTCATTCCTGAAATATAAAGTTTTCCATGCTGGTGTTTTGGTTGCTGAAGTTACAGATCCTTCATATCAGTTTGGAACCAATGGCGAAGCCCTTGTTGATGGTACAGAATATACAGCTGATGTAGCTGCTGTTTACAGCACTGGTCAGTCTGCTTTTGCATCATACACATGGACTTATATTGCCTGCGATAACTACGCTACACCACAGAACTTCGCCGCAGTACAGGTTGAAGGAACTACAAATGTTGCTGTTACCTGGACAATGCCAGCTAACCGTGATACCGATGCTGTTGATTTTGCCCGCATTACCCGCGACGGTGAAGTTATTGCTGAAGTTGAAGGTACAAGCTATCTTGATGCTGACTTAGCATTTGGTAACCATACTTACTGCATTACATTCGTTTACGAAAGCGGTGCTGAAACATGCCCAGCCAGCATTTGCGCAACTGTAAATGTAATTGGTGGCGGTTTTGTTAACGGTAATGTAAAAGAAGCTGCTTACCTCGGTGGTGCTAACATCGAAGGTGCTCAGGTAACTCTTACCAACACAACTAACAGTGCCATTACTTTCACATTTGCAACCGACGCTGCTGGTAACTATACCGGTGAAGTTCTTGCTGGTACATATGATTATGAAGTTAGCGCTGAAGGTTATGTTTCTGCATCACTTGAAGGAATCAGCATTCCTACAACTGCTACAGTAACTGAAAACTTCATTTTGATGGAGTATCCTTATTCAGTTGGAACAGTTGTTGCAACCGAACTGTCAGACAATGTTGCCCAGATTGACTGGAGCGGCAATGGTGGTGGCGGAACAGGAACAACCGAAGATTTCTTCGAAGGTTTCGAAGCCGGAACACTACCAACAGGTTGGGTAACCTACAATGTTGATGGTGATATGTATAACTGGGAAAACACAGCTGCCAACTATACAACATTTGATGCTCATACCGGACTTTACTGTATGACAAGTGCTTCTTATGTAAATGGTGTAGGTGCATTAACACCTAATAACTGGCTTGTTTCTCCTGCACTTGCAATTACAGCAAATTCACAACTCAGCTTCTGGGTTGACGGACAGGATCCTGCATATGCAGCAGAACAGTATTATGTAAAAGTTTCAACAACAGGTAATGCTGTTGCTGATTTCACCACAACCATCCACTCAGCTGTTTCACCAGCTACCTGGGGAGAAGTTGTAGTTGATTTGTCTGCATTTGCAGGACAGACTATTTACATTGCTTTCCAGCATACCAATGTAACTGATATGTACTTCCTTAAACTGGACGACGTAACAGTAACCAACACTGTTAGCAGAGCTGCTTATACAGCTTCTGTATCAGCTGGCGTTTCAACTGCCATGCCATTTAAAACTGCTGGTATGACCGAAAGCATGATTCAGGCTAAATCAGCCGAATATGCACAGGCTACATCAAGCCGCGAATTGGTTGGATACAATGTATACCGTACCACTTGCGCAACTGGTGACCTTCAGTTCTTAGGTTTCACTTTGGATCAGCAGTTTACTGACAACACCTGGGGTGCTGCCACAGCTGGTGTTTACAAATGGGGCGTTGTAGCTGAATATGAGCAGAATGCATCAGAAATCGTATTCTCTAACTGTCTTGATAAAGACATGATTACCAATGTTAGCGTAGCTGTTAGCACCACAAGTCTTGACAGCCCCGAAGAAACAGAGGTTATGTTCACCAACACATCAGAGCCTGATTTAGCTTTGACTTACGAAGTTACACTTGATGCAACCGGCGTATATGCATGGGAAGAATTCCGCAAAGGAACCTATGACATTTCTGTTGTTAAAAACGGATTTGAGCCTATTGCTATTACAGGTTATGTAATTGATGGTCCTGAAGCTTTTGAATGGATTCTTGAAGAACAGCTCCTGCCAGTTGCAGATCTTTATGTAACCCCAACTGGTTATGCTACATGGAGAAATGGTGGCGTTATTCCTTTCGAAGATTTTGTTGAAAACTTCGACGCTGGTATTCCTGAAACATGGACCATTGTTAATGGTGGTACAGGCGCAAATGCTGCTGACACCTGGTACATGGAAACTCCTGCAACCAATCCTCAGACAGCTGGTGCATCACTTGATGGTACTCCATTTGCTTTTGTTGATTCTGACGAAGCTGGATCAGGCACAACTATGGATGAAATGTTAATTTCTCCTGTTGTTGATGCTTCTAATGCAGATGCATTATTCCTTCAGTTTGACCAGTATTATAACAGATTTGCTTCAAACGAAGTATGTACAGTTGAAGTATTCAATGGTACTGAATGGATTACTGTTCTTAACCAGACTGCTGATGCAGGCTCATGGGCAAGTGCAAACCATCAGGTTATTGATGTTACTGAATACATGAATGCTGCCTTCCAGGTACGTTTCCATTATGTATCACCAGGATGGAACTGGTACTGGGCAGTTGACAATGTATCAATTACACAGGCAACTGAAACCAACGCCCGTTCATTACAGAACTACAAAGTATGGATCGACGGAGTATTTGCAGCCGATACAGAAGAAACCTTCCACCAGTATGCAACTGAGAACCTGGTACCAGGTCAGGAGTATCTGTCAGAAGTAGCAGCAGTATACACCACTGGTATATCCGCAAAAATGCAGTATACCTGGACTTACCTTCCATGCGATAGCTTCCCGGGTCCTGCACAGTTCAACGGTGAAGTTATTGATGAAACCGACGTATTACTGACCTGGTCAGATGCATTACCATTAGAACTTGTACAGATTAGCCAGAATCCGGGAGCACCTGCAAATGGATACTATCAGCAGTTTGGTTACGGTTACGGTGTAGCATATGACATGAGCGCATATCCTGATGCACTGTTAAACAGTGTAGATTTCCACCATGCATCATGGGGCTTAAACGGAACATGGAATTACAAGATTCATGTATATAACTGGGATACCAAAACCCTCATCGGCACCTTCGGTCCATTCCAGACCACCGGTAACGACACATGGGAAATGGGCGTTGAGTTAGGTAACGTATCAACAGGTGGCGCTAATACCGTTGCTATTTTGATGGAGCCGCTGAGCAACTCATCTACCGATGCATATCCTGATATGTCATCAGACGATGCTTCTAACCCACAGGGTTCAATCTTTGGTTCATTATCAGATGTAAATGCCATTGGTTCATCTACCATTGGAAACTTCCTGATGGAAGCTTACATTTACACCGCTAATGGCGACGTAAGAGCAACACCAGTAAACTTTGACGTGTTACAGGCTCCAGCAGCCACCGCACGTATAGCTAACCACAATGCTTCATTGACCAGTGCTGTTGTAAAACAGGACGTAAGTCGTGTAAGCCGTGTAGAAGATGCATTTGTAGGAGCCAACATTTACCGTGATGGTATGATGATTGCAGAGATGGTAGCAGATACATTCTATGTAGATGCAGCTGTTGAGCCAGGTACATATAACTATTGCATTACTTACGTATATGAAAGTGGCGCTGAATCATGTTCAGATGCAAACTGCATTGAAGTATCACTTACCGAAGATTGCGTAGCACCGGTTGATTTAACCGCCGTATTGGCAGAAGATCCTGCAACTGCAATTTTGACCTGGAATAGTTTTGCAGGCGCATGGTTGTCATATGGCGACGGTGTATATGCAGATGCTATCGGCTTAACCGACTTTAGCCCGATTACCGTAGCTGTACAGTGGAATCCTGCTGATTTGGCTGCATATAACGGAAGAGCATTTGATAAGGTAAACATTTATTACGGAACAGGCAGTGTTGGCAACATCCTGCTTCAGGTATGGGAAGGCACAACCCTAATTCGTGAAGAAGCTGTAACGAGCACCATCGTAGGCGAATCATGGAATGAGCTATCCTTCAACTCACCAGTAGTAATTGATGCAACCAAATCATACAGAGTAGGTTACACAGTAAGCAACTATGATGCTTACCCATGTGGTGCACAGAATTATGCCGGCACACCAAACAGTGACTTAGTATTCCTTGATGGTGTATGGGATAACCTGAATAACTACATTCCTTACTCATGGTTAATTGAGACACACATTGGAGAAGCAACCGCAGCCACTGCAAATGTACCTGTACAGAGCAGTGTAATCAGCAAAGCAACTTCAGCTAACCTGGTATCATCACCGGTAGCCGTAAATGTAAACAGGTCAGAAGCCGGCAGAAACCGCGCATTCCTTGGATACAATGTATACAGAGAAGGCGTTCAGGTAAACAGCGAGCTAGTACTTGAGAACACCTACCAGGATACCCCAGGTACCCCGGGTAACTACTGCTACACAGTAACAGCTGTATACAGCCTTTGCGGTGAGTCAGAACATTCAAACGAAGCATGTGTTGACGTATTGGTAGGTGTTGAAAACCCAGCTATCAGCAATGTTAACATTTATCCTAACCCATCAAACAACGTAGTAAACATTGACCTGAGCAGCAATATCAGCCAGGTAGTTGTATACAACTATGTAGGTCAGGTCGTATTCGAACAGAATGTAACCAAAGCTGAAACTCTTCAGTTAAATGTACGTAACTACGAATCTGGCGCTTACCTGGTTAAATTTGTAACCAGAGCAGGCGAAAGCTTCACCAAAAAAGTTATCGTTACCAAATAATCGTTAAATCGATGTTATTGAAAAGGGCCTCCACATGGAGGCCCTTTTTGTTTGATAACCCGGAAGAGGTTTTATAGTCTTAAAATAATGCCTTGTATTTATGGCTTAAGCTCAGGTTGAATAACCTGGTTGGTGATGTATACGAAATCTTCAACACCAAGCTGTTCGGCTCTTTTAGTGAATAATTGTAAGAGTCTTTCGTCATTTTTAAACTGAATTGATTTTAATCCATTGCGCAAAGTTTTGCGGCGCTGGTTAAAGGCAGTTTTAACTATGCTGAAAAAAAGCTTTTCATCACAACCAATTGATTGTACATTGTTTCTTTTTATCCTGATGACTGCAGATTTCACTTTTGGAGGTGGCACAAATACATGTTCATCCACAGTAAACAGATATTCTATGTCAAACCATGCCTGCAGCAATACACTCATAATTCCATAGGTTTTACTGCCCGGAGGAGCGGCTATCCGTTCGGCTACTTCCTTCTGCAGCATTCCAACAACTTCCGGCACTCTGTTGCGGTTTTCCAGTACTTTAAAGAAAATTTGGGTTGAAATATTGTAAGGAAAGTTGCCAATAATAGAGAAATTGCCCTGAAATAATTCGTCAACAGGCTTGCGTAAGAAGTCACCTTCAATAAAACAATCCGCATGAGAAGCAAAAGTTGATTTCAAATAAGGGATGGATTCACGGTCAACATCAATCGCAATAAAATGGTCAACAGGAAGCTCAATCAGGTATTTGGTAAGTACTCCTGTGCCCGGGCCAATTTCAAGTAAGGATGAACAGGGGAGGCTAAGGCTGTTTACTATTTTACGGGCAATATTTTCATCTTTCAAAAAATGTTGTCCTAAATGTTTTTTTGCTCTGATGGGTTCCATTAAATTCTGGATTAAAGATTAATTGAGAATACTCCATCCGGACTCATCCGGTTGTTTCGTTTTATTTGCGGCGAATATAAAGAGGATCAGGGCTTTTGCGGATGAATTTCACCCTTTGACTCTTTTTTTGGTTTATTGGGTTGTGGCGCAAAAATATGCAGAAATGAATTAATTGACCTGGTCTCCCCTGAGGGTCCTGAATCTTTTCCGGGCTTCAACAGTAAACAGGCTTCCCGGGTATTTTACCAGGAGCTCCTGATAAGCTGCCATTGCTTTGGCTGAGTCGTTCAATTGGTTTTCATAAAGCTGAGCCAGAGAAAACAATGCATCATCGCCTAAAATGCCTTCGCTGTAATGGGTGTCTACTTCCTGAAACAATGCTTCTGCTTCTGAAAACTTTCCTAGTTTAAGTGATATTTCAGCCTTTTTCATCAATGCATCATCTGTAATCGAATGACCTGGAAAGGCTGCAAGCAGTGAATCCAGCACTGCCAGGGCGGCTTCAGGCTTGTTTTGAAACCATAAAAGATCGGCACGTGCGTAAGTTCCCAAAGCTACAGTTGAACTGTCTTCTTCAATATTATCGCTTATCAGCAGCGACATTTCCATAGCATCGTTGGCTATGAGTTTAGAAGTGGCTGCTTTTAATACATCCAACTGAGCTTTTGCCCAACCAAATTCACCAATATAAAACGAAAGCCGTGCATTCCGGAAACGTGCTTCATGGCCGATGGGCTCATTTTTAAAAGCCTTGTCAACCTGTGAATACAGCAATGTAGCTTCCCATGGTTCGCCGGTGAATAACATGATGTCAGCCAGCTCTAATTTACATTCAGCCTGAAGTGCTTTATTGTTGTTGGTTAGCCTGATAAGTTCTTCAAGGAGATTTATAGCACCATCAGGGTCGTTTAGATAGAAGGCTTTAAGTTTGGCCAGTTTTTGCATCAGGGGGTAAACCAATGGATTTCGGCCTGATTCATCGAGTGTGTTGGTGTATTTTTGCTCAAGATCAAAAAGTTCAGACTGGTTCAGCGGATATTTTTTAGTAACGAGCTCAAAGGTGGTTTTTAAAAGTTCAACTTTTGACTGAACAATAAGGTTTGGATCTCCTGATTTGTCAATCACATACGTAAATGCCTCAGAAGCAACTTTGTAGTTGGCGTTATTGCTGCTTAAAAGACCAAGCGCAAAAACCCTGTTTCCGTTTTCTTCAAGTCTGCGGTCGAGTGCCCTGGCCTGAATAAGTGCTGATTCAAAATCCTTTATTTGAACTGAAAGCCAAAGCATGAGCTCTGCCATCATTTCGTCGTCGGGGTTCTTCTGCACTTTTTTGAGTAAAGCCAGTCTCAATGCATCACCTTTAAGCCCTTCCGGATCGTTATTCAGAGAGTTTTGAAGGCGGTCCTGAATTTGATTTTGTAAGTCAGGGCGTGTTTCAAGCAAATCTATGTATTCATTTACCATCTTTTCAAAGTTGCCCTGAAATTCATAAATGCTGGCCAGCTCAAATCCGAAAGTATTGGCCGGAGATAATAATTGTCTTCCTTTCAGATAAGTGCGGATGGCAAAATCCGTTTCACGCCTGGCCTGAAAAGCATTGGCCAGCTCAATTATTTTTCTGAGTTCGGGCTTTACATTTTTAACAGCATCTTCAAAAATTCTGGTGGCTTTATTACTTTCATTGCTGCGTATAAGTACATAGCCCAAATCTACCAGATAACGCTGATCGTCAGGGTTTCTTTTCGATTGTCGTTTTACAATTTTTTCTGCTTTGTCAGTATCGCCGATTTCAAGCAGGCTTTGCAACAAATAAGTATAATTGTATAAGGATGGTTTTTCGTCGAATAACCTTTCAAACAATGCGGCCGACTTCTCAAATTCGCGTGCATTATAATACTGAAGACCAAGCTGCTCATCAGTTACCGCCTGAGCCCTGACCATTCCTGCCGGCCATATTATGGCTGGTAAACATATCAACAGGAATAAAAGCTTTTTCATCGTTGGTTATATGAAATTACTTATTGGTTTTGCCATTGATAACTGCACAGGTCAGCCGTAAAATTTAATGTGCTGTTATGAGTAATCAGACTGGCAGATTATATGACGCATAACTTCAGCTTTTATTGTGAAGGTTATTGGTCTTTCAGGGTTTCAGAAAGTTAAATCAGATTGCCCTGATTACTTAATCATATCGAAACCAGTGTATTTGGCTAAGGCTTCAGGTATTCTGATGCCTTCAGCTGTTTGATTGTTTTCAAGCAGTGAAGCTACAATGCGGGGTAAAGCCAATGCACTTCCATTCAGTGTATGACACAGCCTTGTTTTCCCATTTTCGTCTTTAAATCTAAGTTTCATGCGATTAGCCTGAAACGATTCGAAATTTGAAACAGAGCTTACTTCAAGCCATCTTTGCTGAGCAGCAGAATAAACTTCAAAGTCATATGTAAGTGAAGATGTAAAACTCATATCTCCTCCGCAAAGTTTGAGTACCCTGAAGGGTAATTCAAGCTTTCTGAGCAGTCCGGCTACATAATTGCGCATATCTTCAAGCGTTTGATAAGAGTTGTCGGGGTGCTGAATCTGAACAATTTCAACTTTATCAAACTGATGTAAGCGGTTTAGCCCACGTACATCTTTCCCGTAAGATCCGGCTTCACGCCTGAAACAGTTGGAGTAGGCAACGTTTTTAATCGGGAAATCCGAAGCTTTTACTATCACATCGCGGTATATATTGGTAACAGGTACTTCAGCGGTTGGAATCAGATATAATTTATCAACATCGCAAAAATACATTTGACCGTCTTTGTCAGGTAACTGTCCTGTGCCATAGCCCGATGCTTCATTAACCACCAATGGTGGCTGAATTTCGTTATAACCGGCTTCAATCGCATTGTCGAGGAAAAAGTTAATTAAAGCGCGCTGAAGTCTGGCTCCCTGGCCTTTGTAAAACGGGAAACCGGCACCGGTAACTTTATTGCCGAGTTCAAAATCAATAATATCATATTTTGAAGCCAGGTCCCAGTGAGGAACAGCTCCTTGATAAAGTTCCGGCATTGTTCCTTCGCTGTAAACAATTTCATTGTCTTCAGGCGTTTTTCCTTTAGGTACAGATGGGTGAGGGACATTGGGCAGAAGAACCAGAAGATTGTTTTGTTCAGCAACAAGATTGTCTAATTTTTCTGAAAGGTCTTTAGCTAAAATTTTAAGTTCAGCAGTGCGAGCTTTTAATTCGCCGGCTTCAGCGGCTTTACCCGATTTAAATAGCTCGCCTACTTTACGGGCGATGGCGTTTGATTCGGTAAGGTTTTCATCAAGATCACGCTGAGCTTCGCGGCGTCGGGCATCAATTTCTATAATTTTCTGGAGCGATTCGGCTGCATCAATGTTTTTGATGGCCAGTCTGGCGGCAACTTCTGCCGCATTTTCACGGATATAATTCAGTTCAAGCATCAGATTTCGTTTTAGCTGTGCAAAGGTAATGAGATTTGGGGTAAGGAAACATGAAGTAAAAGATGAAATTGAATAATCAGCAATTAAGTAACCTAAATGTTCATCTGCTTCAGTTTCTGACCCCTGGCGGTGGTTTTTCTTTATTCAGGCCGGGTTTTATGCGATACTGGCGGATGTTTGAAAACAAAAAACTCCCGGCGATTAACCGGGAGTTATATTTTAAGCCAGTATTATCTGATTTACAGATTATTCAGCAACCTGAATCGGAAGAACCGAAACGTAGGATTTGTCGTTTTTCCGGCGACGGAATTCAACAACACCATCAACCAGAGCAAACAGGGTGTGGTCTTTACCCATGCCTACGTTGAGGCCTGGATTGTGAACCGTACCGCGCTGACGAATAATGATGTTGCCTGCCTGAGCAGCCTGTCCACCATAAATTTTTACGCCAAGACGTTTACTATGTGATTCCCTACCGTTACTCGAACTACCGGCACCTTTTTTATGAGCCATATCTTTTCGTTTTTAGCTGTTAAACAATGATTTGGATTCAGCCTTTTCAGGCGGTGATGGAATCGATTTGCAGCCTGGTAAGGTATTGCCTGTGGCCGTTCGACTTCTGATAACCTTTTCTCCTCTTCTTTTTGAAGACGATTACCTTTTCGCCACGTAAATGCGAAAGGATTTTAGCCGATACGACAGCGCCGGTAACCTTTGGCTGTCCGATGGTAACAGCGCCGTCGTTGTCAATCAACATTACGTTGTCTAACTGAACGGTTGTGCCTTCTTCACCTTCAAGACGATGCACGAAGATCACCTGGTCTTTTACAACTTTATGTTGCTGGCCGGCGATTTCTACGATTGCGTACATTTTGTTTTGTATTTGATTTTACAGTTTCCCTTTTCTCAGGGGGTGCAAAATTAATAATTTTTATGAAACTCCCAACTAAATCTTCTGTTTTTTTGAAGATTGCGTTAAAATTTTGTAAAGCCGGTTGTTGGTCAGGCTTCTGGTATTAACCAATACAACACCTGTGATAACCAGAAAGATCCAAAGTATGAATCCTGCCCTGAAGTGTTCGCCATCAGCTATCCCCCATAGCAAAGCTACCACGGGAATAAAGTAGGTGACCGAAGATGCAAATACGGCACTCGTTAGTTGTATCAGGTGATTGAAAAGCATAAGCGCGAGCCCGGTGCCTACAATAGATAAAACAGCGAGGTATCCCAGACCGGCATAAGCATGCTGGTTTTGAACCAAATCAATGGTAAAAGGCGTAAATCCCAGCAAATAGGCTGTGGCTAACGGCCCTACCATGAAAAACGACATGGCCGTAATGGTGACAGGGTCTACGCCCTGCAAAAACGCTTTTACAATATTTACATTTATGGCATAACAAACTGCTGCAATTATGACCAGAATAGCATAACCCATATTGAATGTAAAGTCGCCATTCCCACTTATGCTAACCAATCCTAATGCCCCGGCCAGGCCAATGATAACTCCGGCTATATGAAACCATTTGGGCTTCGTTTTGAAGAATGATATTCCAACAACCAAAGTAAATAATGGGGTAAGCGAATTGAGAATGCCAGCCAGAGAGCTGTCAATGCCTTTTTGAGCCGCCGCAAATAAAAATGCAGGCAGCAGGCTGCCTACAATACCTACTGCAAGAAACATCAGCCATTGACCCGGCAATAAACCGCGTAGTCTTTTCAACGCAAAGGGCAATAAAAACAACCAGGTAATGACAACACGTAAAGCCCCAACTTCTCCGGCACTGAATATTTCAAGACCGCGCTTTATCAGGATAAATGAACTGCCCCATGTAATGGCCAGCACAATAAGTATCATCCATGGCAACCAAGGCCTTTTCTTGTACATTTTATAAAAATGAAATGGATTTCAGCGATTTATTTATGGAGCAAAAGTAATATTTAAAAACGTGCATACGACTGGACGGGATAAACAGTTGCGCGAAAAAATATGATTTTGGTGGCTGACCGGAAGCGATTCTTAATGAGCAAGACAAATTGTCCCTGAGGTTCGGGCTGTTTTTGAAATTCATGATATTCAGCGAAAGTCAGAACGCTGAAACGCACGTTTGCAGTGAATCGAAAAAACGCTGCAACAGTATCAGGATTGTATTTACGGCCTTTCGAAAATAATTGCTCTGAAAAGGAGAAAGAATTTAGTTTTTAAGGTTTGCATAACTGTTTGAAGCTAAAATGTTGCTTTTTTCTGCTAAGTTTAGTGTACGAAAGTATATTTGCATATACGATTAACCGGTGTCTGTATTTGTGTGGTGATGATGGGTTTGCTGGGCAGAAGGTAATTGTTGACAAACTGAAGCACAGATAACCAGATGGTTGAATGTATTATTTATTCTAATAGTTAGGAGCATAAGCGGATAATGGATAATTGCTTATTGCTGGTAACTTTTATTTGCTGAAAGCACAAATGGCAATCATCTGTTTTAATTTTTTAGAATATGGAATCTGGTGCTTTATTTGTTTGACTAGTGTTGGTTAAATCAGGTAATTTGAAATTAATTTAAAAGTTGAAAAGTATATGGAAACAAATGAACGAAGAAGCATAAGGGATAATGAAAGAGACTTGATTGTGTTTCTTCTTTCACAATGCGGCTATACTACTGATGATTTTCCGTTGGCCGAAAATGTGGTTGAATATGAAGGAGGCGTCATGGGAAGCATTAACCTGGCCGGCTCCGATCCTGATTTGTACGAAAGTGATTTAATACAGGCTGAATATACCGACATTGACGGAATTGAGGTGATTATAACGCTTACCAAAGACAAAAATAACAACCTGCTTGATTTGGATTTTTGGAAAATAAACTTTTCGAAACTGCTCAAATATCCTTCACCTGAAGAATTGAAGATTCTTCGGAAGTAGTGTTGTTCACAAGCTTATTCATTCTAACAAATTGAAGATTATGGATATATTTTTGGCAGGCCGTTTCGTAAAAACCAATAAAGGGTTGAATGTGATCAATCCATACAACGGAAATATTGCTGGTCGCACCTTTTGGGCTGGCATTGAGGAGCTTGAAGAAGCCATTCAGGCTGCGCTGGCAGCAAGGCGGCCTATGCAAAGTCTTTCTTCTTATCAGCGATATGAGATTTTAATGCACATAAAAACGCGCCTGCAACAACGGCATTCTGAGTTTGCTGACTTGATAATGCAGGAGTCGGGGAAACCAATACGTTATGCATCAGGCGAAGTTGACCGCTCAGTTCAAACCATCACAGTAGCTGCTGAAGAGTCGAAGAGAACGCCGCGTGAGTATATAAGCCTTGATTGGACCAAAGCGGGCGAAAGGAAAGAAGGTTTGGTCAGATATTTTCCGGTTGGAGTTGTTGCTGGCATAGCGCCATTTAATTTTCCACTGAACCTCGCAGTGCATAAATTGGCGCCGGCGATTGCTGCAGGTTGCCCTGTTATACTTAAGCCTTCTTCCTCAACACCTTTGTCAATGCTTTTGTTGGCCGAAATTATTGCCGAAACAAACCTTCCGGCAGGTGCAGTTTCTGTATTGCCAATGGACAGGGAAACAGGCAACCTGTTGGTGACGGATGAACGAATTGCTTTGCTCTCATTTACCGGATCGCCTGAAGTAGGATGGAAAATGAAGGCTGCAGCGGGCAAAAAGAAAGTAGTGCTCGAGCTGGGAGGGAATGCAGGCGTTGTTATAACACCAAGTGCGGATATTGAATCAGCGCTGACCAAATGTTTGAGTGGCGCATTTTCATATTCGGGGCAGGTTTGTATTCACACACAACGGATTTTTGTGCATAAAGATATTTTTAATGTGTTTGCTTCCCGATTTGCTGAAATGACCAGCCAGCTCATATCAGGGGAGCCGGCTTCTTTACAAACAGACGTCAGTTGTATGATTGATGAGGCCAATGCCCAAAGGGTTGAAAAATGGGTGAATGATGCAAAGGCCGAAGGTGCACGTGTATTGGCTGGAGGTAAGAGAACGGGCACATTTTATGCTCCAACCATTTTGACCAATACCAATCATTCAATGCAGGTGTGCAGTGATGAGATTTTTGGACCAGTGGTAACTTTGGAACCTTATGAGGATTTTGATGAGGCCATTGCGCTGCTCAACAATACCCGTTTTGGATTGCAGGCAGGTATTTTTACCAATAACATGGATGAAATGAACCGTGCCTTCGAAAGTATTGTAGCCGGTGGAATAATTATGAATGATGTTCCAACATTCAGAGTTGATCATATGCCATATGGAGGCGTTAAAGACTCAGGTATTGGCAGGGAAGGGGTGAAATATGCAATGCTGGACATGCTTGAACCCCGGATACTGGTTAAATCATTTTAAACGTTTCGCGATAAAAATCAGATTTTGAGTGATATTGGTGTGATAATAATTTGGTGATTGAAAATTTATGGAAGGTAAAATAAATCTGATATATTTCGTTCAGCAAATTATCTTCATTGCAAGGCATTTTTAGTATTTTTGTCACCTGATAGCAAAGTCCCGGCATGATAACTGAACTGGATAAAGTTAAACTTCTGGCGCTTAAAAATGGCGATGAGCAGGTTTTCGAATCTATTTTCCGGGAATTTTATGCCCCTTTGTGTCTGCATGCGAGACGTTATCTTATTGATCCTGATATTGCCGAAGAAGTGGTTCAGGATATGTTTTTCAAAATGTGGGATCGGCGCGATAGCCTGACCATCAACTCTTCACTGGCTGCTTACCTTTACAAATCTGTTACCAATCACGCCCTTAATTATTTGAAGTATCAGAAGCATATTCAAAAATATCAGGAATATGTTGGTTTCAGAACCGATGACAATGTTTCTATTTCGGCACATGATGCTCTTGTAAACTCTGATCTTGAAAAAGAGTTGCTTCGTCTGATCAAATCAATGCCTGAGCGCAGAAGGATGATTTTTGAAATGAGCCGCCATGAAGGGCTCCGTTATAATGATATCGCCGAAAAGCTGGGAATCAGTGTAAAAACTGTTGAAGTTCAGATGTCAAAAGCGCTTGAATTCATGCGAAACAAATTGCGTGATTACCTTCCGGTTCTTTTGGTTTTCTGGCTCCTCTCTTCTTTGTTTTAAAATATTGTTAAATATTTTTAACAGTTGAATAGGGGTAAACCCTTTCTAAGTTGTCATTAAGTCAAAGCATATATACAATACCGAATGCTCCTTACAAAGCTAAAATATAAGCGACTGATAATAAAGCTCATACAGGGCGAAGCTACTGCGTTGGAGAAACAACAGGCCGAGCAGTGGATTTCAAAAAGCCCGGAGAATCAGCGTTTGTATGAAGCCTATAAGGGTTTGTTAATTCTTACATCAAGAAAAGAGGATGAGTTTAATACAGATCGGGCATGGATGAATCTGCAAAACAGAATTCATGCCGAGAAGTATAGCTCATCTGCCCATGTAGGCAAAAAGCCTGTGAGGAAAATGACTTCTTATCTTGCAGTTGCAGGTATAGCAGCCATTCTGGTCCTTGCTATCGGTATTTTTAGTATTCTGCAGAAAGAACCTGCAATAAAGGAGTTTTCGACTACAGCCTCCGTATCTGGAGAGCAATTGTTGCCTGATGGTTCATCGGTTTTCCTGAACAAAAATTCTATGGTAAAATATCCGGAATATTTTACGGGAAATATCAGAGAAATCTCTATTTTTGGTGAAGCGTTTTTTGAAGTTAGCCGAAATCCTGACAAACCTTTCATTATACATGCTTCAGGGCTGGATATCAAGGTTGTGGGTACTTCGTTCAATGTTGAGGCTCCGCAAGGTGGCGACATTGTTAAGGTGACTGTTAATACTGGTAAAGTGCTGGTTTATCCGACAAAGACATTGCCGGATGATTCTGAAAGCGCCGGTATTCACCTCACTGCCGGTGAAAATGCAACTTATAGCCATCAATCGGGTCAAATACTCAAAGGTGTTAATGATGACCTGAACGTGTTAAGTTGGAAGACCGGTGTGCTTACTTTCAGAGAGTCAAGATTGGCTGATGTTTTCAAAGCGCTGGAAACGAAATATGAAACCAGGTTTTTAGTTGAAAACCCGGAAGTGTTGAACCTAAGATTAACTGCCCGCTTTGAGAATGATTCGTTAGATGATGTTCTGGAAACTCTTTCTCTCATTTTCAATGTCAAATTTGAAAATGAAGGGCAAGCCGTTAAAGTTCATTAGTCTGACAGTTAATTTCGGATAAGCGTAGTGATTGCCTTTCCGGAATGAAGAATAACATAAAATGCCTCCTCTTCTGTTTTATATTTACCTGGAGTGTTTTACCAGGTTCGGTCTGTCTATACGGTCAATCTAAATCTCTCGAAGTCCTTGTTTCCCTCTCTACAGTTAATCAACCTGTTGCTGTAGCCCTTGATCAGTTGTCCAGAAACAGTGGCTTTACTTTTTCTTACAACCCGGATCATATCGACGCCTTAAATCCGGTTTCTGTCAGCTTTGTCAAGGTTCCTTTAATCAAAGTGCTGGAGGCTATTGTTCCGGCAGATGATTTTGGATATAAAGTTTCGGGTCGTAAAGTGGTATTGTACAAGCTGAAGGATATTAAACCAATCAATCTTCCTGAAGAAAGGGAAAGTGTGGTTGAGAACAAGGTGGATGCACCTGTAACTTTAGCTAAAGTGGCCATTCAGCCTGATACAGTTTATATTACAAAAACTGAAATCAGAACCGATACCATTACACGCGTGGATACCATAACCAAATATGATACTGTTTTTATTCTCAAAACTGTTAACCGCGAAAAACCCATTACGAGTGAAGATATTTTTTCGGATCTCAGCAGCCTTCGAAAAGAGTTAAAAAGGGAGTTTACTGTTGAAGCTGGTTTTTCGCTCAGCTGGCTTTCTCCTGTTGTTGCTTATTCGGCCGATGAGCAGTATAATGCCAGGCTGGAAGATTATCGCAGAGCTAATTCCAACAGCCCAATCTCAGGTAGCATTAATTTTGATTTTCGGTTAAGGTATGCCCGGTTCTCGATTGAATCTGGTATTGCCTACACGGCCTTTAATCAAAAATTTGACTTTAACTATAAGGTGAAGACCGGTGGATTTTATTTAAAAGATACGCTTGATATATATTACACGATAGCGGAAAGTGATACAGCCTGGTATTATGTATTGGATTCAACATATCAACCTGTTGACGTAAAGGACTATAGATATGTATCTGATATAAAGCATCATTACATTGATTTGCCGCTGGCCTTTCAATACAACCAGCCTCTGGGAAGGGCATTGCTTTATGGTAAAGCCGGTATTATTACATCTGTTCATGCAGGTAGTAAAGGCTTATTCCTTCATGCGGAAGAATTGGAGGTGAGCCCTGTTTCTGATTTGGAATTCAAGCCTGTGAACTTTTCGTGGTTGCTGGGCGCAGGAGCAATTTTGCCTTTAAATAAAAATGTTACTTTTAATGTTGGAATTGTATACCGTAAGCAGTTGCAGGGGATTTACACGCATTTCGCAATTGATAAGAGATTGAGCGCTACAGGAATAAATGCAGGAGTTTGCTTCAGGTTTTAGTATATTTGCATGAATAGGAAGCTCCTTTAGCTCTTATTTAAAACTTTAAAAAACATACTCTGAGCTTTATGTGGGTTTCTTATCATGAAAATATTTCAAAGTGATTAAAAACAGAATGGTAAAGTTTATAAGCAGTTTTTTTTCAGTAATCCTAACGACTTTTGTTATCGGGCTGCCGCAGGCGAAAGCCCAGGTAATTGTGGGGGGCGTACTGGAAGAAAATACTGTTTATCATGCTGAGCTGAATCCATACATTGTTACAGAATCGGTTGAAATACCTGAAGGTCTCACGTTGACTATTGAGCCCGGGGTGCAGATTTTATTTATGGTAAGAACTTCTATTGTTGTAAATGGTGGAGTTCTGAAAGCCAGTGGAACACAGGAATATCCTATTCAGTTTGCCAGCAGAACCAGCAATGAAAAATGGAATGGTCTGAACTTTAAGGGTTCAAGAGCGCTATTCGACGATGAAGGAAATTATGAAGGTGGCAACATTGTTAAATTTGCATCCATTCAACAATCTACTTCAGCTTTTGTCCTTTCCGATTCGGCCAGCGTACTGATTGATAGTACTTCAATTTTTAATTGCGAATATGGGATTACCATGCAATCAGGTTCCTCTATGTATTTTAAAAATTCCAGTATTGAACAATGCAGTTTTGGTGTTTCTATTAAAAATTCAGCAAACAATGTCATTCGCAATTGCACTATAAATCAATGTGATATTGGCATCTTCTTTCCATCCAATAACCAAAGCAAGTATAACCGTATATTTAACAATGTGATTACCAACAATACCATTATTGGAATCTTTTTTAGTATCGGGCAAAGTAGCATGCAGTTTAACAGGGTTTATGGAAATACGCTCAATAACAACGATATTGGATTGTATATTGGTAATGGAGGTTTAAACGATCAGGGGCTTAATAGTTTTTATAATAACATAATCAAATTTAATAATATAGGTGTTAAACTCTCTCAAAATAGCGACACATTAAAAGCCAATACTATTGAGTCGAACGCGACAGGTGTGCTTTTGGTTAAAGCAAGTAATAATTATATTCATAGCAATTCAATAGTCAATAGTTCTGAAACCGGTATTTTGCTTACCGACGGTTCAAGCAATAATTTAATCTCCGAAAACAGATTATGTATTAACAATCAGGGTGTAAAGGTGACTAAAAAAGATATGAATCTCTCTGTCAACAATCTGTTTACATACAATCTGATAGGCAGGAGTGTGCATGAGGCGTTTTTATTTGAATCCGGTCCCCAATTACCCCTGAAGTTTAATTCGTTTTATGGGTCAAATGACGAAAATGTTTTTGTAAATCATAACTCCACTGATATTCTGGCTACCGAAAACTGGTTTGGAACGACAGATACTTTGTTGATTGACAGGATGATATATGATCATTACGACAGTGCCATTTATGGGAAAGTGATTTATAAGCCTTTCCTAAATTATCCCGATCCGCTTAGCCCTGTTTCGATGCCATCAGTGGTTATTAAGCGCTTGGTTAACAATGTGGTAAGGGTTGAATGGAATAAGAATCCTGAAACAGATTTAGCTGGTTATAAAGTATATTATGGCGGTGGTTCGGAAAATAATTTCCAGCATATGATTGATGTTGGAATTGATACACTGGTTGTAATTCCTGATGTGCTATTAGCTGATACCATTGCTGTTTCTGCTTATGATAATGATGCTGACGGTTTTGCCGATTTATTGGAAGGCCATGAGAGTACTGTGAATTATGCTGTGGCTGGGCCATGGGCTGGTAACGATACATTGATCTGTTATGGAGAAGAGTATTTGACTACTTCAGCCACCACTTTATACCATGAAAACCTCTTTTGGAGTTCGTCAGGTGACGGAACATTTACTGATTTAACAGAATTAAGTACCCGATATATACCTGGTGAAGATGATTTAAGCGTTGGCTCTGTAAAACTCACGCTGAAGCAACAGGTTGAAAATATGGAGATTACTGACGAATTGTTACTTCAAATCCATTATCTTCCATTTGTAAATGCGGGTGCCGATACTGTTATTTTCGAGCATGGAGCTTACAACACAACTTCTGCCGAAGCCGGTAATTTTGAATATGTTAACTGGTCTTCTATGGGTGATGGCGTGTTTGAGGACTCTTTGTCACTTCATACTTCTTATTTTCCGGGAGAGTCGGATATTCATCAGGGGTATGTCAACCTTATACTCCGGCTAAATTCATATTGCGGTGATCTGAGCGATACAATCACCATTTCCATTGTTCCTACATTTCGTATTTCAGGGCGCGTTTATCATGATGATACTCCTGTTAATGCCAGTGTTGTTGTTGCAGTGAATACTGATAATGAAAACCCAAGAGCGATTTCAACTGCCACTACAGATACTGAAGGTTTATTCGAATTTATGGATTTACCGGCAGGAGGTTATTATTTGTACGCTGTTATCAACCCTGAGTCAACGACCCAATGGATGCCCTGTTATTACGCTTCATGCTGTTTTTGGCAGGATGCATACATGTTGCCGTTAAATGCCGATGTTTATGATGTGGATATCAGACTGATACCCATGAACACAACGCTTCCCGCAGGTGAGGGTGTGATTAGCGGTTCTTTCTTTTATATGGAAAGGTCGCAAGATAAGGATAGTGTGTATAATACCCCCTGGTTCAAGTCAGGCAATGGTCCTTCATTTGCAGTTGCTGATAATCCTGCGCCCAATCATACTGTCATGCTCATGAACTCAGAGCAAAACAGGATATTTGACTGGGCCCTTACCGATGCCGACGGGGCATTTTCTTTTAACAACCTGCCTTTCGGTAGCTACAGATTATGGGGAGAGAAAGCGGGCTTCTCAAATGCATCATCACCGGTGATTACTTTAACCCCGCAAAATAGCCAGGTGGATGGAGTACGTTTAAATATTCTTCCAAAAAGAATAGAAATATCTGTTCCACAGGTATTTGCATATAGTAAAGAGGCAGTTGTTTATCCTAACCCCGCCAATGACAGAATCTGGATTAACAATGAAGTTATGAACAGCGTTAATCACTTGGAATTCACATTGAGTGATGCCCTTGGGCAGATTGTTTTGCTCCATTCGATCGATGTCTTATCAGGCGAAGGCTATAGCGGAATTGATATTCAAAATTTAATGCCGGGGGTATACGTGTTTCGGATTTCTGCCGATAATGGATATTCCTACTCATCAAAACTCGTCATTACCCGCTAATTGTTAAAAAGTTCCGTTGCTGCCAATATTTTTGCATTGTCATTGATGTAGTTGGTGTTTTTGAAATATTCATTTTTTAGTTTTTAATTTAGTTCTTGATTTATTGGAGTTCAGCCATTCCGGGTGGTTGGGGTAATCTGTCTTTTGGATTTGGGTTCTTTAATGATATAATGGATTTGCTAAACTAAAATATTTTATATTTGCTTATAGAATGGAGGGCCGGCTGATATGAAAGTCAGGGTCTCCTGTTTAATTGGATTGGCATACAGATAAATACCGAAAAAAAAGGAATAAAAAAAGTAAATCTGAATAAGGGTAAAATGCCTTTCGATTGTCTTAGTGTTATAGCTTAAAACTAAAGTCGCTCAATCTAACTTTTCTTTCTCTCCTAAATAGATTTTGCTTTATTTCGACTGCGTTTATATTCTCTGAAACTACTATTTTTTCTCCTGCTGCTATATTGTCTGAACATGTCAGGTTCAGGTTTTTGCTTCTCAAATGCGTTTTTCAAATTTGTTAAGATTGCTTTGAAAAGGAATCGGACACTAACTTATAACCTGTTTGACAGATGACGCAAGTTGTCTGTCCGGGGTTTATAAGTTTTATAACAGTTCTTTAAGCAGATTAGTAGCACTCACATTCGCAATAAATTGACTCTCTCTTTGCGAATTTTCCCTCTGTAAAATTTGGTTAGCTTTTTTAGTTTTTGATAATTTAGAAAGGAGGTTAAGGGCAAATAGTTGAAATAATGGGTAACGACTGCTTCTGCAGCTGATTATAAGTATTTTGTGGATAACCTTTTAATACTAACTAAACACAAACATGATGAAAAAGAAAACGATTACTATGCGATGGCTTGGCGCCATTCTGGTGGGAGTTATGCTCACATCCGGAATTGGCCTTTCAGCTTTTGCGCAAAGCAAAGTCAGGAGAGCCCCTGCCGATCCTGCAACATTTGAGAAGATTCCGGCCAACAGGCTCAACGCCGGAACATTTACCGTAAACCGGGCAACCGGTGAAGCTGTTGATATTAGTGTAACAGTAGATTTTTTCTATGGTGAAGCATCCTGGAATATATGGAGCTATGATGCTGTAGCATACGTTTATCCATCTGACCAAACATTTTCGGCTTCATATCAGACTGTGAACGTAACCGAATATCTATCCCCCGGAGATTACTCAATTGATGTTTGGGACGGTTTTGGTGACGGCGGAATTTCGGGTATAGTCAAACAAGGAACTACAACACTGGTACAATGGTTTGATGATGATTATTTATTCTATGGTTACTTTGATTTTACCGTTGTGGCTACTGTTCCCCGTCTTGAAATTACGCCTCTGGTGCTGGATTTGGGTCAACGCCCAATTGACGCCTGGAGAAAACCCGGTGTTTTTACCCTTACCAATACAGGTACAGGCTCTGTAACAGTGAATGCCAGCGAGCTGGATGCTCCGGCTTTCTTTGCATTAAATAATCCTACGCTTCCAACTACCCTGGAAGAAGGTGAATCGGTAGAGGTTTATGTTTACACTCCCGGCGATGCAACTCCAGGCCTTCTATCCGGAAGCTATGTGGCACAATGGGGCGCTTCCCGGGCTGTATCTGTAGCCGATTTTGCTGCAGAGGCTTATATCCCTATTCAGGGAAATGTATGGGAGAATCCTTTTATATACGCAAATGTGAATGCTCCTTACGGCTCGGGAATCAACTCAGCCCTGGGCTTAAACAATGTTTATGAATTGCCTGATGCCTTACCCGCAGATGGCAGAAACTTTGTTTATAAATTTGTTATCCCCAACGACAGATTGTTCTTTCTCGATCCATTAACAACTGCCAATGCCAAATGGGCTTTATATGCTGATGGCTTTGAAGGTGTTGGAGGTCCTGATGTTGACAATTCACTTGTGCATGGAACGGGAGTGATCGCTGGTTATCCTCTTTTTGCAGGTACTTATTATCTGGTTTTCAGCACTACTGGCGTTGATTTCAACGTTTATTTTGATGTATCTGTGGCTATGCCAGCGCCCGATGCTGCCACTTATATTGCACCATCTGATGGGGCCATTAATATAGTCAATGGAATGGAACTTGAATGGGCTTTCGGTGATAATACATTTGAGTATCAGTTAATTCTGGGTACAACATATCCGCCAACAACAATTGTTGTTGATTGGACCAGCGACCTGGCTACTACTTATACTTTGACAAATACACAGCCCAATCTTCAGTATTTCTGGAAAGTAAATACCCGTAATACCAGTGGTACGACCATTAATCCTGAGGTTTGGGGATTTACAACCACCATCACCCCTCCGGCTAATCTTGATGGTAATGCCGAAGTTTATATGGGACAAAATGTTGTGCTGACGTGGGATAGCCCGTTAGATAGGGCATTGCTCGGATACAATGTTTATCGCGACGGTATAAAGATCAATAATGCTATTCTTACTGCTGCAACTTTTACCGATGTGGCTCCGGCTTACAATATGCTTGGTTACGATTATAACGTAACTTCAGTATTTGACGAAGGAGAATCTGCATATTCTAACACTTTTACTGCTCAGGTAACGGGCAAGGGAACTGTTAGCGGTAATGTTAAGGATGCGCTGACTTTGGCCAATTTATCCGGTGCCACTGTTGCATTGGTTGGAGAAGATGAGTTTGGCGTTGATCAAACCATGACTTTAACAACCGATGCAAACGGCAACTACACCGGTATGGTTTGGGCAGGCGTTTATGACATCCGCGTGAGCTTTGATGGTTATATCACTCAGGATTTATTGGATGTAAATGTACCTTATAATGCTACAGTTACCAATAACTTCCTGCTGCTTGAGGTTCCTTATCCTGTCGATTTTGTAATCGCCAGTGAGCTGAACGACAATAGTGTAATGCTTGAATGGGGCTTCGACCTTGAATCATTTGTGCCTCAGCATTATCCGTTTGATACCAAAGGCATGAGTGCATCTCAGATTGAACGTGCATGGAAAGATTTTCTCGGAACCAATGGATACAATGCATCCGGAAACGGAACAAGTAACCGTGCATTGGTTGAATTCCAGGTTTGGCGCGAGAAAGTTTATCTGCCCGGTGCATTCGAACAAATTGGAACAACCTCGCAAACCCAGTTTGTTGATTTTGACTGGGGAATTCAGGATTGGGGTGTATATAAATGGTATATCGTTGCCGTTTATACTGCCAGCCAGTCGGCTCCTGTTGGCTCAAACTCATTAGACAAAGACATGAATACCATGGTTGATGTAACCGTTGCCCTGAATTCAGGCGACAGTCCTGCCGGTACGCTTGTTGAGTTTACAAACACTTCAGAGCCTGAACTTGCTCTTGGTTATTCAACGCTCTTAGGTAGCTCCGGCACTTATCAATGGAGTATGTTCCGCAGAGGAACCTATGATATTATGGTAAGTCTGCCTGGTTATGGAACCATTACCGAAACAAATGTGGATATTTTTGATGAATCTTCATTTGAATGGCTGATGGATGAAATATTGGCAAAACCTACGAATCTTTATGTCACCCCAACAGGTCTTGCAACATGGGAAGGTGGATCAGTAGCTCCATTTGCTCCGGTTCTTGAATCTTTTGATGAGGGAATTCCTGCCGATTGGACACAGGTTACCTATAGTGGTAACGGTTTCTGGGAATTCTGTGATAACTGTGGTGCTGGTTATGAACCAATTAATACTGATGGAAAATTTGCTATTGCAAATAGTGACGGCAATTCATCACTCGTATTTGACGTTGGCTTATTTACAGCTCCATACGATTTAACAGGAGAAACAGCCATATATCTGGACTATGATCGCAATTTCCAGGATTATGCTGGTGATGGTGAAATAAGTGTAAAAGTGTATTCAGGAGGGACCGGAGCCGGTAACTTTGAAGAACAATTAGACTGGGCAACCACCGATGATCCTGGTGCCGGTGTTCATAAAACATATATGATTGACCCAAGTGGTTATGCAGATCCTTCAAATGTGTATTTTGAATTCTGGTATTCTACAAATGGTAATACCTGGGCTTGGTTTTTTGCCATTGATAATGTATTGGTAACCAATGTTGCTCCAGCTGTACGTTCGTTCCAGGCTTACAAAGTTTTCCATGATGGAGTTCTGGTTGCTGAAGTTACTCAGCCTATGTATCAATATGGTACCAATGGTGAAGCGCTCGTGGACGGAGAAACTTATCTGGCTGAAGTTGCTGCAGTATTCAGTACCGGACAGTCAGACAGGGCCAGCTACACCTGGACATACATTGCATGCGATAACTATCCGACTCCTGGTAGTTTTGCTGCTGTTCAGTTAGAGGGAACTATTGATGTGTCTCTGACCTGGACAACTCCAACAATTCCGCCGGCTGACGATCAGATAGCATTTGCCCGCATTTACCGTGATGGTGAAGTATTGGCAGAAGTTACCGATGGCTCATATCTGGACGAATCATTAGACTTTGGTACTTATACCTATTGCATCACCTTTGTTTATGAAAGTGGTGCCGAAACCTGCCCTGCTACCATTTGTCAAACAGTGGAAGTAACAGGTGCCGGTACTGTAAACGGTAACGTAAAAGCCGCTGCATATCTTGGTGGCGCCAACATTGAAGGTGCTGAAGTCAAGTTGACTAACACAGATGACAACAGCATTGTGTTTACCTTTACTACCAATGCAGCCGGTAATTATAGCGGTGAAGTTTTGGCTGGAACATATGATTATTTGGTAAGTGCCAGCGGTTATACTTCTGCTACATTATCTGATGTATTTGTGGCTGAAACAGCTACTGTTACCAATAACTTCGTCTTGATGGAGTATCCTTTCCCGGTAAGCAATGTTGTGGCTGTTGATCAGCAGTCAAGCGCATTAATTTACTGGAATTCACCAGGAACAACATCGGGTGGCAGCAATACTGTTTATGAAGAGTTTGACAATGGTATGCCATCCATGCTGGTAACAGATACTCCTGCAGCCAGCTGGACAGTAGCCAATGACCTGCTGAACCTGAATACAACAGGTGCTGGCGTGTGGCGTTCAGCTTATTACAATTCGGAGTTTACCGATTTTGTGTATGAGGTTGAAATGCAACGTACTGTTGGATCTACTACCGGTTCTATGGGTATTTATGTCAGAGGAAACGGCTTTATGAATCCGATTGCAGGTAATGGTGGCTATGCTAATGTATTTACCATTACTCAGGGCGGTTCATACTGGTATGCAACCATGCTCAATGGTGACCTTATGGGTGACTGGACAGGATGGTTAACCTCAACTGCTATCAATACCGGTGGGCCAAATGTAATATCTGCTGTTGCGTCAGGATCAACCATTCAGTTTATGGTCAATGGTATTCTGGTGCATACTGTAACCAATACTACTCTTACAGGTGGCTATTGTGGCGTATTTGCCCATGAGGGCACTGCTGCTGCAACTACTGTTTGGGATTATATGATGATTGAACCGGGGGCAGTTGTGCGCAACTATGCTACCAACAATGTATCACATGAAACCAAAGGTAACCTGCAGGAAGTGTTTTTAACTTATGAAAATAATGTTGAACCGAAAGGTCTTGAAGTTCATACTCCTAAAACCGGCAGTAGCCGCGAATTAACCGGATATAATGTTTGGCGTACCTCTTGCGATGGGTCAGCCGGACTTACATTCTTAGGGTATACACTGGATACCACTTTTGTTGATAATCAGTTTGGAAATCTTGACGCCGGAGTTTACAAATGGGCAGTCGAAGCTGTTTATACCAACAATACAGCTGAGCCTCAATTCTCCAATTGTCTGGATAAAGATATGGTTACAACTGTAAGCGTATCCGTTATTACCAACAGCCTTGACAGTCCTGAAGAAACAGACGTAATGTTTACCAATACTTCAGAGCCTGATCTTGAATTGGTATATGAAACTACTCTTGATGCTTCAGGTGTTTATACCTGGGATGAATTCCGCAAGGGAACCTATGATATCTATGTTGAGAAGAATGGTTTCGCTCCTATCTCCATTACTGGTTATGTAATTGATGGACCTGAAGTTTTTGAATGGGTTCTCGAAGAATTACTGCTGCCGGTAGCCGATTTGTATGTAACCCCAACAGGTTATGCTACATGGAGAAATGGTGGCATCATTCCTTTCGAGCCATTTATGGAAGATTTCAATAATGGTTTACCAGAGTCATGGACCATCGTTGATGGAGGATCTAATAGTTTTACCTGGGGACTTACCACAAGTTACAATGGTAACAGTATTGACGGTACACCGTTTATGTTTGCCAATTCTGATGCAGCTGGTTCAGGTTCAACCATGGACGAGCAGCTGATTTCTCCTGTTATCAATGCTGAGAACGCTGATGAACTCTATCTGATGTTTGATTACGTATATCAATATATTGGAAATGAGCATTTCTCGGTAGATGTTTATGATGGAGCCGACTGGGTGGAAGTATTCTACACTGCAGCTGATTCTGGTCCGTTCCCATGGGGACCAACCGTTAGTGAATCAATTGACGTTACTGAATATGCCAACCCAATGTTCCAGGTACGTTTCAATTATGTTTCAAACGGATGGAACTGGTATGTAGCTGTTGATAATGTGGTGGTTACAGACAACATGGATCGCTACGCCAACCGTGAGTTACAATACTACAAAGTATGGCTCGATGGTGTTTTTGCAACCGATACTGAAAATACTTTCTATCAGTACGACACCCAGAATCTTATTCCTGGTCAGGAATATCTGGCTGAGGTGGCAGCTATGTACACTACCGGAATGTCAGCAAAAATGCAGTATGTATGGACTTATCTTCCATGCGATAGCTTCCCTGGTCCAGTAGTATTTAACGGCGAAGTTATTGACGAAACCGACGTGTTGCTTACATGGTCTGACGTAGTTCCTCTGGAACTTATTCAGATAACCCAGAATCCGGGTGCACCTGCTAACGGTTATTACCAGAACTATGGTTATGGATATGGTGTAGCTTATGACCTGAGTGCTTATCCTGATGCATTGGTTAACAGTCTTGACTTCCACCATGCTTCGTGGGGAGTTACCGGGACATGGAATTACAAAATCCATATCTACAACTGGGATACCAAAACTCTGATCGGAACTTACGGTCCATTCCAGACTACCGGCAACGATATCTGGGAAATGGGCGTCGAGTTAGGCGATATTTCGACTGGTGGTGCAAGTACTGTAGCCCTTTTGATGGAGCCGTTGAGCAACTCTGCTACTGATGCTTATCCTGATCTTTCATCAGACAATGAAGCCAATCCTCAGGGTTCTATCTATGGACCGCTGTCAGATGTAAATGCCATTGGATCTTCAACCATTGGAAACTTCCTGATGAATATGTATATCTACACGGCTTATGGCGCTGTTCAGGCTACTCCGGTTAATTTTGACCTGGTTAAGGCACCTGCTGCACAATCGCGATTGGCTAATACCAACAATGTGGAAATACCTGTGATTCATCAGTCAGTGAACAAAACCAGCCGTATTGACGACCCGTTTATGGGAGCCAATATCTATCGTGATGGTATGATGATTGCTGAAATGGTAGCTGATACATTCTATCTTGATATGGATGTTGATCCCGGTACATACAACTATTGCATTACTTATGTTTACGAAAGTGGTGCTGAGTCATGTGCCGATGCTAATTGTATTGAAATTTCACTTACCGAAGACTGCGTTGCACCGGTTAATCTGGTTGCAGAACTGGTAGATGGAACCAATGAGGTTAGTCTGATGTGGAATCAGGTTCAGGCTCAGGAATTCAGGTATGATGATGGCGTTGCAACAGGTCAGCTTGGAAGTTCAACAGGTACAATCAATACTGTTTTGGGTGCAAAACATAATGAAAGTGCTGAATTGACAGAGATGAGCTGGTATCTGACCAATGAAGGAGGCCCGCACACAACCGTGCAGATTTACGTATTTGGCCTTACAACTGCCGGATTGCCTGATGGTAACAATGTGCTTTATACAGCCTCTGTTTCTAATACTGACGATACCTGGAACACGCATACCTTCCCTGCTGCAATTATGGCAGAAGGTGGATTCTTTATCGGAGTCGGTGCTAATGGTTTTGTTGCCCTTGGTACTGATGATGGTGTTGGAGCTCCATATGTATTCCAGAATAATACCCATTATTTTGTTGGCGACTACACAGCTGGCGGATGGGAAACATGGGAAACCTATAACTTTACATTAAATGGTTTGATTAGAGCCATGGGCGTTCCGGGTGCTACTGCATCTTATGCTGTAAATACCAATACAACTACCGCTTCTAATAGTGACTTTGTATACGCTGCTTCCTCGCAGCCTGTAATTACAGGTGAACCAAAGTGGGAAACAAGCGCACAAAGTGCTGATAGAGAGTTTGTAGGGTATAATATCTACAGAGAAGGCGCACTTTTAGAAGAGCTATGGCCTGAAACAACCTATACTTATGTAGAGGTTACTCCTGGTAACACATGTTATACCGTAACTGCAGTTTACAGCTTGTGCGGTGAGTCTGAGCCTTCAAATGAAGCATGTGTTGATGTTCCTGTTGGTATTGATAATCCTGACATGAATAGTGTTATGGTATATCCAAATCCATCAAACAGCATAGTAAATCTCAAATTAACTCAAAACATCAGCCAGGTAGTTGTTTACAATTATGTTGGACAGGTTGTTTTTGAGCAGAATATTACCAAAGCACAGATTATTGGCTTGAATGTTAGTCAATATGAGTCTGGCGCCTATCTGGTTAAATTTGTAACCCGTTCAGGCGAAAGCTTTGTTAAGAAAGTTGTCGTAACCAAATAATCGTTCAATCGATGTAATTGAAAAGGGCCTCCGTGCGGAGGCCCTTTTTCATAAAATAATAACTCTGTAGGCATTCATTATTCTTCTGTAATAAATGTATTTCTGGCAATATTGCCTATCAGATTGGTCGTAAAAACATCAAAAGTTCCACCTATTAAACCACCAACAAGCGGCACGGCCTTGCCAATATTAATGGTGCCGCGCCCACTGGTTTTGGTTAACAATTGAATCCCGATTTTCTGATTAATGGCCATAATGGTTTTTTCGGAAATCTGCCCGATAATACTGGCGGTGATTCGTGACCCTGCTCTGATTCCTATTTCCTGAAGGATATCTTTGGCCATATTTCCTGCAAGGCATATATAGATCAGCGATTTTACCCTGTCGTCGCGTATATCGTAGCCGCCCATAAAAGCAATGGCTGCCACCATTCTGACCTGAAAATAAAGAACACTCACAAGATTTGCAGGGATTGAAACAGGTAGTGTTGCAAAGCCCCCCACTCCGGTAATAAAACCGCTGGAGCCAGCTTTGGTGTTTTGCCATCTGATGAGTGCGTTCACCCTTTCGGTGAGTGTGCCTTTTTGTTGCAGGTAGCTTTTTGCCAGATCTTCAGCTGTGTCCATTCCCGGAAGCCCCAATACTGCTTTTTCAAAAGCATAATCAAGGGCCTGCAAAACAATGGAATGGTTGGGTTTTGTTGTCATTTCACAACTTGACTGGTTGGTTTTATGTTATGGCTGTGTGTAAAGTAGTATGTGCTTTAAAAAGAAGCATTTGTTGTGATTCATCATGTAAACATAACAAGCTGTTTCGGCTTGGTGGCCTTCATCATTAAACAAAGAAACAAATATTGGGTTGTTGCCCGGGCAATAATAAATCAATAATTGGTATTGATTTGTTTCTTAGCAACACCTGTGCGTTCAATTTTCAATGTCATCAGTAAGAATACAATTCCGATAATAAAAAATATTCCGATAGCCAGCACCGAAAATCTCATGCTTCCTGTAAGTGCTTCAATCATGCCAAAACTGAAAGTTCCGGCAACAGTTGCGAGTTTTTCCATTACATCGTAAAAGCTGAAAAAACTGGTATGGTCTGTGGTTGATTCGGGGAGCATTTTGCTGTATGTTGAGCGGGCCAAAGCCTGTGAACCACCCATTACCAGCCCAATGAAAAATGCAGCAATCATAAACTGGGTGGAGTCAGAGATGTAATAGGCTCCGACACAAACAAAAATCCACATAAATACAGAAATCAATAAAGCCTGCAGATTGCCGATTTTGCCTGAAAGGCGCGAAAACATCCATGCGCCTCCCATTCCCACCAGTTGTATTATAAGAATGGTAGGAATCAGGATATCTTCTTTAAGTCCAATCTCCTTTTCGCCATATGTGGCTGCCATGAACATGGTTGTCAGAAGGCCCATCATCATGAAAAAGAAACCGATTAAATATAGACTGAGCCTTGCTGATTGTCTGACCTGATCAAAAACTTTGGCCAGTTCTCTGTAGCCTTCAAAGAAGATACTTTTATCCTTATCTTTTTGTCTTTTACGATGAGTATACCTGGGGAGACGCCTGAATGTAATTTGTGAAAAGCCAATCCACCACAAAAAAACCGTCAGAAATGAAATACGGGCAGGCAAAAACGGATCAGCAATGCCAAACCATGCTGGTTTCATTATCATCACTAAATTGAAAATCAATAGGACCACTCCGCCCAGATACCCCATTGAATATCCTCTGGCACTGACTTTATCCTGTTCCTCAGGAGGGCATATAACTGGTAGAAATGAGTTATAATAAACAATACTGCCGCCATAGCCGATAGTTCCCAGTGCAAATGCGATGATTCCAAATTCAATATTATGCTCATTAAAAAAGAATAATGCGCCACATGACAAAGCACCTATCCAGGTAAAGAATTGCATAAATGACTTCCGGCGGCCAGTGTAATCGGCCAGCGATGATAACAATGGGGTAACAATAGCAACAATCAGGTAAGCGGCTGCAATTGCCCATGAATATAAAACGGTATTGATAACTTCTTTGCCAAAGAAACTGACCATAAAATTATCAGGGCCGGTTCGGGTTACCTGATTGTAATAGATAGGAAATATGGTTGAGGCAATTGTAAGCTGATAAACAGAGTTGGCCCAGTCATACATAACCCAACCTCTGATTACCTTTGGGTCATTCTTTTTAATGGGTTTATTTCTATAGGCTTTTTTCAAAACAGGTTTTTGTTAAGTGCGCTAATGTAGAAAAATTATTGTTTGTTCTTTATGAATGAGAGGTCAAAACCATAGAGGATGCATGGTTTTTTATAACGAAACATGGTCGTTGTTTTCTTTACTTCCTTGAGCAGTCTGGTTTGTAAAATTATTTGATAATTGACTGGCGATTTTTTTTATTGCCTGACCGAATTACATTTTATGAATTTTGAGATAAACATCATGTAATCAAATTTTTAAGTTTTGGCGTTTTTGCTTTGATTCATCTCTTTACATTCTGGTAAATAATTTTTTTGAGATGTAAATGATGTTGGAAAAGCTAATAATTTTGCCAGCTCTAACTATTTCTACTAGTAACTTTCTAACAATTGCTGTGCTGATGATTTTTTTTTCTTCAATGATTTTGAATTTTGCGCTTTATCTGATGTTGGTTGTGATGTTGGCATTATTTACTCCGCAAAAAAAGATAAGCAGGTTAAGGCTGTTTTTTTATAGTCTTGTTTTTACGCCGGTCATTGGTTTTATTGCTTACAGGCGCTCGCTTCCTTCTTATGTTATTCATCTCAAGCGCTTTTATTGCAAGCGTTGCAAGGTTTATTTTACCGAGCCGCTGCATGAATGTCCGCTTTGTACCAAGGATGGGGTAGTTTCCAGGTTAGTGACCGTTGACATGGAAAGTGTTTGAAAGATGGTGCTGACTCTTAAATTAGCCTGATTTTTTCTCTTCCTGTTTTTAAAATTGTGTCGTGCCGCAGGCAAATGTCTGCCTTGTGGTGTGCGATTATATTTTTTAACTGGTTGATTTGATTTCGTTTTCATTTAGTATCTTCGGCCATCCATAATCACTATTTATGAAACACAAGGCGAGTTATTTTCGTGCTGTTTTGATGGCCACCGTAGTTTTAATCTCAAACCAGTTTAACCTTGTTTATAGTCAGGCTGATTCTACCAGTGAGAAACGTACTCAGGTAGCTGAAAAAGTGAAAACAGGGCTTAATTTTGGTGCTCTCCCTGCCGTAGCGTTTGATTCTGATCTTGGATTTCAATATGGATTATTGGGGAATCTTTTTCAATATGGAGATGGAACAACCTATCCAGACTATCGTTGGTCGCTTTACGGTGAATGGTCTCGAACGACGAAAGGCAGTGGAATAAATCAGTTGTTCTTCGATTCAAAATACCTGCTGCCTCATCAGATTCGGATAACTGCCGACTTTAGTTTTCTGACCGAAAGGGCTTTGGATTTTTACGGTTTTAATGGTTTTGAATCGGTTTATAATTCTTCGTTTGAAGATGACAATGCAGATGGATATATCTCACGTGTTTACTACAGGCATGAGCGCAAATTAGCCAGAATAACCTTTGATTTTCAGGGAAAAATTAATCAATTGCCCCTACGGTGGCTGGCTGGATATGGTTATTTTAATGTTAAAATTGGTTCAGTTGATATTGACAGATTAAATAAAGGGCTTGATGAAGCTGATAAATTACCTGCTGTGGATGGCCTTTATGATAAATATGTGAATTGGGGAATTATTCCTCAAAATGAAGCGGTTGGAGGTGTATATCACTTTCTGAAACTTGGACTTGTTTATGACACCCGCGACAATGAAGCAAACCCAAACAATGGCATGTGGTCTGAAGTTGTGCTTATGGCCGCACCGGGTTTTTCAGGAAAATCAGAAAAAGCTTTTTCAAAATTGGCAATTACACACCGGCAATATTTCCCTCTGAAAAAAGAAGTACTCACCCTGGCTTACCGACTTGGCTGGCAAGCTACTATTGGCGGGCATACACCATTCTATATGCAGCCATATATGGTTAACACCTTTACGCGTACTACTAAAAATGATGGATTGGGAGGTGCGCGCTCTTTACGTGGTATCTTAAGAAACAGAATTGTGGGTGATGCCTTTACTTATGGGAATTTTGAACTGCGATGGAAATTCAGGAAATTTTATCGATGGAAACAGAATTTTTACTATTCACTCAACTTGTTTAGCGATATGGGAACCATTACCCGTTCTGCATATGTTGACAAAAGTTTGATTCCTGAAAGTGAGACTTTTAGCAATTATTTTACGCAGGATAGTCCCGGGTTTCACGTTTCATATGGAGCAGGCTTAAGATTAGCCATGAATCAGAATTTTATTCTTGCAGTAGATTACGGACTTGCCGCAGATAAACGCGATGGTGATAGCGGATTGTATATCAATCTTGGTTTTCTGTTTTAAGGACAAGGCTTATTAGATCTAAAATCTTGTTTTACTCTTTCCTTATTTGCCCCAAAGTTAACATCCGGGCCGTATCAACTTTTTTAAGTTGCACATTAATAGCTGGTTACATCTTAGCTTAAATTTTATAATATAATCTTAAAATTCTATAAGACGAACATCCCCCTTCAGGTGTCATAAGTATTATAAATATTGACAGGATGGAGATGCTAATGCCATTTAAATCAATAATTGTCGAACTTAAAACCATAAACCATGAAAAAATCAAGATTAAGTGCAATTGTGATTATCATGATTGTTTCTGTGGCTACTTTTCTGATAAGTTGCACAGGTAAGGATGATGACTTGGCTGATGCCAGAGAGCTTCAACAAAAATCTGAAGCTGCTGTTACTGACGTCGCATGCTGCTTTTCAGCCGATACATTACCTGTAGAGACATTGAGTCAGACAGAAATCGATGCGCTTTTGTTAATGCGCGAAGAAGAATTAATGGCCCGCGATGTATATGTTTACTTAAGCGGTCTTTATTCCACGCCTGTATTTGCAAATATCTCTCTGAGTGAGCAACAGCATGCATCGGCCATAGCAGCTTTATTGGTAAAATATGGATTGGATGATATTGCAGCAGATCATCAGGCCGGAGTTTTTGTGAATCAGGAGCTGCAGGAATTGTATAACTCATTGATTGCAATGGGAGAGGAGTCTATTACCGGAGCTTTTACTGCAGGAGCTACCATTGAAGATATGGATATCTTTGATTTGATGCAGTTGTCAGAACAGGTTGATAATGCTGACATTCTGTTGGTTTTTGCAAATCTAACCAAGGGCTCTCGCAACCATCTCAGATCGTTTGTGGCTCATTTGCTCAAAGTGGGTGTAAACTACCAACCCCAGTTTATTAGTCAGGATTTGTTTGATGAAATTATCAATAGCCCTCATGAATAGAATAAAAAAAATCCCCGGTTTTAAACCGGGGATTTTTTTTTAAAGTTTGCTTACTTTGAGCGTTTTTTCAAATTCAGTTGATTGAATTTTCAGATAATAGATGCCTTTATGCAAATCATTAAAAGGAAGTGAAATCCTGTTTGAACCTTTGCTCGTTGATGTGTTTTTAACTGGCATTACAATTTTACCATAAGCATCAGAAACAGTTAGTTGAAGTTTCATTGGGACTTCAGCGTTTATTTCCAGATTCAATACGTCCTTTACAGGATTGGGGAATGCGCTTACAGATATTGCGTTTTCTTTAAAATCAGCAACAGCTGTATTTACAGATACTTCAAAAGTGACAGGTATTTCAATTACTGGCTGGTCAGGGTCGTTTGAGAGTATTGAGATGATTCCTTGGTATGAGCCAATGCTTAAATCAGCAGCATCGCATGTAACTGTAATTTCCTGATTCTGGCCTGCTGCAACAGAGCCTTCATAAAGGTCAGTGGTAAGCCAGTTGCCGGTTTCGGTCGGACGTACAAATTTCACTGTAACATTTGTTGCCTGATGTCCGCCATCACCATAAGTATCTTCAATCCACAGTTTCCAGGTTCCCTGCAAAGATTCACCTGCAAAGGCATCGCTGATTACGGTGTAAAAACCGTCGGCCTGGCCGGAGGCAAGCATAAATTTATTGCCAGCTGGTGATTCAGCCCAAATGGATCCTTCAGAAGCGTAATTGTCTGTGTTCCAGTTGTAAGAAACCAGCATTGAGCCAAGTTCTCCTGGTTCAGCAACAGCTATATTGGTCCATCCGGCTTCGGTATAGGTATTATAGTTGTATGAGCTTGCAGCCGGACTATTGGCAACTGTTTTGGTTATGGTATCATTAACCGAAGTTGAAAGTGTAATGGAATAATTTAGTCCAAGCTGACCAGAATTGCTGATGTAAAACGATTGTACATCATTTAGCCCCTGCATGGCTGCGAAAGACATTTGTTGCTGACTGGTTTCTGCCTGTGCAAAATATTGCTCTCCGATGTAAAATTCATGTGGGTCGGGCTTTCCAATAAAGGGGTGGTTCTCACTTCTGCCTGACGCATCAGCAGCATGAATATAGTATTGAACAGTACTGCCATAATCAGGTGAAGGGAGGCTTGCCGTCCAGTTATTGGCAGACGTATTGGTCATGTTGATGGCGGTAAACGGAGTGTAGGGGTTTGGATTTACCCTGTAATATAAAATGACAGAGTCTGCAATTATTGCTGAGCCACTGAAAGCGGTAATTTCGGCTGTAAAATTGTAATTATCAGCTGTTGGTGCGTTTCCCAACAAAGGAATGTGTTTAATGCGAAGCATGCCAGGGTCGGCCATTTCGTGTGTGCGGCAATGTAATGCATCCGTTGATTCCCATGGCGCTGCCGGAAGCTGGGTGATACCGAAAATTTTGTAACCAGGCATAGCCTGACGATAGACTTCCAATGCAGCCTGATCATAAGCCGAGCCTGTTATGGGTACAAATACCTTGTCGTTGAGAATAAATGAGTTTGTGTAAGGCTGGTTGTCAGGTGTGTTGACTCTGTATACTTCGTATGGCGTATTCCATGGAGAAGTTAAAGAGGCAAAATAGGCGGCAGTTGCTTCAATTTCGTCATATTGAGGGTGTGTTGAAGGTACTGATCTGATAAGTACCTTGTTGGTTGCTAGGTATTTTCCCCAGCAGTCAATATGGTCTATATAAGTATTATTGGGGTCTTCCAGTACATGATAATCATTAATGCCAAGATAGTCGTGCATTTTCTGATCAACTTCTGCAGGTGTTTGTGTTGGGTTTTCAGTGTATGCAATGGTGGTTGATGCTGCTTCTCCGTAACTGTTGGTCATATAATTGCCTCCGGTGTGAATTACATTCATGCCAAACCATTCAAGCCCTAATTCTGCGGCTACTTTTTTGGGTACTTCATCATCATTTGGTCGGGGCCGGTTGTATGGGAAGTCAACAATGCCAATTTGATTGTCGCCATAAATAATGTACCAGGGCCCGAAATCGCGGGTCCAGTAACTGTCTGTTTGTGCGTAAATAAAATTGCAATTGTCAAGGTTTACACCCGCCTGTGTATACTGGCTTCTAACATTGGTTTCCTGCGATGCACCTGAAACAAGTGTAGTGACGATGGCATCGCGGGCCATTTCGCGAATCAATGTCATTGGGATGCCAAATGGATAAGCTACAAGTACTCCTTTTGCCCGTTCAAATTCACCTAAACTGGTAATTGTTCCCGTAGGAGGAGCTGTTTCAACAAACGATTTGCCAATTAAATGTTTGTTTAATGCCTCTTCAGCACTCATCTGGTGAGTTAACCGGGGCTTGGGATATTTGTTGTTTTCCTGTGCTGACAGGCTCAGGCTCAATAATACACAGACTAAAATAGTTAGCTGTTTTAGCAGGTTAGTTTTCATAAATAAATTTATATAGAAGTCAGGCAAAGATAAAAATTCCTGAAAATAAGCTTCGCTTAGCTTTAAATTTAATACTCATTGCTGTGGTAAGTAATACGAGTTTATGGAAATCGTGGCTGTTTTCTATTGTTAGGCCTCTAATCTTGTTTTGTTGAGTTCAGCTGAAAGAGCGCTGGATATGCAATAAATGAGAAACAGCAATGTTGCCTTTACAGGTTTTTTCGAAGTCAAGCTGTTTTTTTTATAAAGTATAGTGCAGTTGTGTTAGCCCTGTTTTAAATTGTTTTGCACTTAATAAAGTTAGTTTTTGTTCAGGACGCCCATCTTTAAACAAGCGTATGCCATTCCCGAGTAAAACAGGTATGACTGAAATAATCATTTCGTCAATGAATTGTTCCATTAATAATTCATGGGTGATTTGGGCTCCGCCATCAATGAAAATGTGCTTGCCTTTGTCGCTTTTCAATTGCAGGATGAGATTACGAAGATTACCTGTGTAAAAGCTGATTTTGCCAATTGAAGGGCGTGCCGATCTGGTGATCACAAATGTGGTAAGGTCAATATGCGGAAAAACTGGCACCTGGTTCATAATCCAATCATATGTTTTCCGTCCCAGAATTACGGTGTCGACAGTGTTTAAAAATTCGCCATATCCATAGTCTTCACCTTCCTGTTCTACCATTGATAAGAAGCCAAGATCGTCATTGGGCCCGGCAATATATCCATCCAGACTTACTGCAATATAAAGAATTGTTTTTCTTTCAGACATTTTGAAACTGTGTTAATTGCTTTCAATAGGTTTGATTTCATTTGAAAATAGATTTGCTTCGCCTTCTAAAAGAATTGCAATTACTGTAACATCTTTATCCTGGACTTCATCCGGCACATCAATGTAAAGCAAACCGGGCGCATCGCTCCAGTATTGCTTTCCTATTACTTTATAGGAGAGCTTTGTGCCATTTCCTACCACCCATACTCTGTTCACTTTATTTTGAAGGCCTTTTACCAAAATTGGGCCATTGGGTTTGTTATCGAGATAAAGGTAGAGTGTAGTGCGGTCTTTTGAAAGTGCTGTGTATCCGTTGAAATAACCAGGAGGGATGCCGGCACGGGTGCCGTAAATAGCTTCGGCATGTTTTTCGGTCCAGCGTCCCAGGCTTTCAAGGATTTCCTGTTGTTCGTTGGGGATGGTTCCATCGGGTTTGGGACCAATGTCAAGCAACAGATTTCCTCCCATACTTATGCAATCAACTAATATTCTGATAATCTGATTTGCTGATTTATATTCTTTGTCGTTGGGCTGGTAACCCCATGAGTTGTTCATGGTCATACACAATTCCCAATACTCGTCGTGGGGTTTTGTTACAGGAATACCTTGCTCAGGGGTGGCATAATCGCCATAGCCTTGTAAACGGGAATTGATAATGGCTGCAGGGTTCTCCTTCAGTATCATCTCTCTGATTTCGCGTGCATGCCAGGTTTCTGCATTTTGTTCCCAGTCGCCGTCAAACCAGTACAAATCAGGGTGAAAACGGCTGATTTCCTTTAACTGGGCAAAATTGAAGCTGACAAATTTTTGCCACCGCGCCGGGTCGTTCTCATAGCGTTTTTGTTTTCTGGTGAAATAAGGGTAGTTGGGGTGCGACCAGTCCAAAAGTGAATAATATAAGCCCAATTTGAGGCCTTCTTGTTGAATGGCATCGGCAAAAGGTTGAATCAGGTCGCGGTGGGCTTTGCTTTTTTCCACAACATTGAGGTCGCTTTGGCGGGTATTCCAGAGCGCAACCCCATCATGGTGTTTAGTAGTGATAACGGCATATTTTGCACCGCTATTTTTAATGAGTTGAGCCCATTGCACCGGATTGTATTTTTCTGCGGTGAAGCCGGTCAATTGTTTCATATAGTCATCATATGGTATGTAACCATTATAAAAAGACCACGACTCATCAATTCCTCCAACACTGTATATGCCCCAGTGAATAAAAATACCCAATTTGGCGTCTTTAAACCAGGCGAGTCTTTCTTCTTTGGGCAATTCGTTTTCCTGGGCAAATAAGCCTGAACAGGTAATGGCCAGCATAAGAAACAAGAGCGTAATTTTTGTTGGTTTCATTGTGGTTGATTTGCTGAAATATTTCCGGTGAGAACTCCGGTAACTGCCCAATGGCTGAAACTGTCGCCTTCGTTTTCACCCTGGTTAATAACTATGCTTATATGGTGGTTGCCTGGCGCTAAATTGGTTAGTGGTATGAACCAGGGAGGCGTTAATGTTGCCGGGCACCAGTTCGAACGGCTTAAGTCGCTGGATGATAGCCCGTTTTCAAAGTTTCCGGACGCGGGGTTTGACATGCGGTAGGTGGCACAATCTGTTCTCCACGGAGTGTGACTGAATATCAGGTTCCCATCAATAAAAATCTGATTGAGTTTGGGATTAAACTCATCGCCACCGCCCCAGCCACCATGGCCTGTTGAGGTGAACAGAAGCTGAAGTCCGTTAATGTGAGGTGGAAGCTCAAATTCTGTTGACAGTGTGTCTGTTTTGAATAACCGTCCATAATTCTGCCCCGACATCTCAAGAATATTTACCGTGTTGAACAGTGGTTTTATCCATTTCTCGGCAACAGGTGCGTTGTCCCAGGGTGGGTAAAACTGTAAATCAAGACTTACTTTATGCCCGCCTTTGTCGTAATTTCCTATGAAAATGCCTATCCAAAGGTCGGACCTGGTGTTTGGGACTAAAGCTGTAATTTCTTGTTTATAGACTACCGAGTCCTGCCAGTTGTAGTTGTTTATTTCTCTGAGTTTATTAAAATGTGACACACCAAAGGAAGTAAAGAAGCGCATAAGTTCTACAGGCACTTCATATTCTGCTGTACTGATAAATCCCTGATATTTCTCACCGTTTTTATCCATGATGATGGGCATTGTTTCAACCCCGTTTTGTAAGGCATCTAAGATTGTTTTTTCTTTGTCGCCGGCAATTGTAAACAGGCTGCAGGTTCTGTCATATGCATCTCCGTTTGACCAGTTGGTTATTGTGGCAAAGACACTTCCGCCTTTTTTGTTAATTTCAGGTAATGCTATTTTTTTCAGGATGACTGTGCCGTTTGAAAACCGGTAGGTTGAATCGGTAAATCCAAATTCAGGGTTTTTAATTGAATCGCCAAAATTAATTACCTGCTTGTTGAACACGTTGACATGGGTGTATCTTGATTTTATCTGAAGTTCTCTGGCTTGTGATTTGCTGATTGGCGTGGCCAGTTGATAGGGATAGTCAGGCAAAGTGTCATCAGAAAGCGAATGAATGGAAACAGCCTCAAGAGTGCGGTTCCCATTGATAACGATTTTCATGACCAGACTGTTTTCGGGCAAAAAGTTCTTATAAGGACTCCCTTTTATCACGGTTTCTGTTGTGTACCAGACTTCAATAGTATTTGAAAAGGATTTGTAGATAGCTTTTGAACAGTTGAATCCTAATATTTTTTCTGTGTTATTTGTAAATACAGGCTGGTCTGTTTCCGAAAATGGCGTTATTGTTTTGTAGGCTACATTGTTAAATCTCATGATGTCAACCAGCTCTTTTCGGTTGAAATCTATAAATTCTCTGGTGTCAGATGTTTCCGTTGATAAAAAGGCCACATTCTTGAAAAATCTGAAGCGGTAGGTGTTTACTGAATCTATTTTGCCATTGTTTTTCTGCTGGTAAACAATTTCAAGCACAGGCTGGCTATGAACCAATGATGCAAAACAGCATAAATAGATGACGAGTAGCAGAGATTTATAATTCATAGGTTTTGTTTGAAAGGTTGACCAAATGTTCATGTGATGTAACTTTTAACTAAATCTTGTCTGCCAGTGCATTGTAGTTTTGATTCAGTTACCAGGTTAGCTGTAATGTTAGCCTGATTTTAAGTTTAAACTTGTAAAAGTGGTTGAACCCGGCTATTCCCGGATTATTTAATGGCTGTTACTTTAAATGTCCACACGTATTTTGATGGGGGATGTTGTTGAATTGTGCGGGGGATGAATATTTTAAATCCGTTATTACCCGTTTTTGTCCATTTCAACTTTTGTTTACTTCCCAACAAGGTAATTTGTGCATGCTCAGCGGGCTGATGAGACAGTATGCTTATTTCATGGGGCATGCTGGTTTCTTCTTCGTTGGCCATATACATGAAATATGTTGTGCCATCATCAAGGCGGGTCATGCAAATGTTGTTTTCTTTAAAAGGTGCAACAGGCCTTGTATTGTATATGGCTTCTGCATTCACACTCATCCAGTTGCTGAACTCCTGAAGCAGATTGTATGCGCCTTGCTGCCATTCTCCTTCGGGCGTTGGTGCTATATTTAAAAGCAGATTTCCTCCTTTTGCAACAATATCAACCAAAAGTTGTATTCCTTCGCGGCCGCTCATATACTGTGCATTTTTGGTGTGGGCCCAGCCTCCGCCCGAAATAATACATGATTCCCATGGGTAGTTTAAAGTTTTTTCGGGAACCCGGTTTTCAGGGGTCAGATAGTTTTGGTTAATGCCATGAACGGCTCTGTCAACTATCAATAATTCAGGTTGTTTTTCTCTGGCTTTTGCGGCTAGTTCATCCATTCTAATGTCCTGATTTACCATGCGGTGTTTGATGTAGCCGTTGGTTGTATTCTGCAGTTGTTTTTCATACCACGAGGTAATGGTTTGTTTTGAATCTTTGGCCACCCAGCCGCCATCCAGCCATAAAATATCAACTTTGCCATAATCAGATAATAATTCCAAGACCTGATTGTGGGTGAAATTCACAAAACGCTCCCATTTTTCAGGATTAGTTTCTGGTTCGTAATTCACATTTCTGTCTCTCGGCGGGAAATAGGGGTCCCAATAATCAGGATGATGCCAGTCGGGTTTCGAAAAATAGGCGCCGGTCCAAAAACCACGGCTTCTGAAAGCATTGAAAACCTCTTTTGTAATATTTGCCTGAGGGTTGTTTGAGAAAGGGCATGTTTTGTCTGTTACTTTATAGTCCGTATATCTGCTGTCAAACATGCAAAATCCATCATGATGCTTGGTTGTGAATATCACGTATTTCATTCCGGCATTTGATGCTGCTTCTGCCCATTTTAAAGGGTTGAATTTTATTGGGTTGAAAGTAGTTTTTAATGCCTCATATTCTTTTACGTAAGCATAATAATTTCCGGGGTTTGTTCCTGCTTTTCTTTCGCACCATTCGTATTCCTCGGGGCAAATTGACCATGATTCAACAATTCCCCACTGACTGTAAGCTCCCCAATGCATCAACAGCCCAAACTTAAGATCCTGCCATTGCTCCAGTCTGTGCAAAATCGCCGGATTTGTTTCCGGAACATATCTTTCTTCTTCGTAAACAGCCTGCGATAATCCATTCGATATTATGGAAAGTAAGAAATAAAATATCACCAATCTTTTCATTACACTATGTTTTTGCCAGTTGTAAAAGTAAGATTTCAGGCCGGAATTCAAGAAGTAAATTAAAAATTTAGTCAGCGAGTCTGTTTGCTTAATGAATTCAAGGATTTAAACAACAGCGCATGTCCATCATGGAAAAATCAATCACATATTTGTTGGGCTTTAACTATTGCATTTCGGTTTGCCTGATGATTTAATTAATTTGAACTTAATGTAAAAAAAGGTCCCCCGACATAAAAATACCGGCAAATCAATAACCAGCCTGACGAAATATCCGTCAGGTTGTTACCTCTTTTCTAGTTTGTTACTGCTAAGAAATAAGGTAGTTTTCAGAAAACGGAAGGTTAATTTAATTTTTTACGCATCGCACGGAGCACCCAAAATACTTTGATTGGGCAGTTTCTTCAAGAGTGCCACGGTAATTGATTAAATTTTTAAACCAGGCATGGCTTTCATTTTTTTCAGTTGAAGTCCACCAATATCCACCAATGCCTGAAGGATTGCTAAACCCGCCATTGTTTGTCCTGAATCCTCCCGGCAGAGCTGAAAATCCTGATTTGTTTCTGAATTCAGGCAGAAGTTCACTTCCAACATCTGAGGGGTTTGATGATGGATTCCATCCTGTTTTAGCTGCCAGTGATTTTCCAATCATTTCGGCTGCTCCGCCATTTGAATTGTGCCCGTGATCAACCAGGTAATCTTCCAGCTCTTTCCAGTCGCTGTCTGATGAAACATGCCAGCCGGCAGGGCATAGATTGCCTGTATTGATAGTATACCAGTTATATAAGGCACCGTATCTGTTTTTATTTGTCATTTCGTCGTTGTTGTACCAGCAGTAAGCCGAACTCTTTATGTTATACCATTCGTTATTGTCAGTTACCAGTTTTATGGATGTACCATTGTTGAGCTTTGTTGTTTTCAGATTTTCAGCCATCCATTCCTGTTTACCAATTTGAACTGTACGGTAAATGTTGCCCTCAATGTCTTTTACAATGCCTGTTTCGTTGACTGAAGCTCCTGAGAAAGTAATTTTTTCAATTTCTGAAACGGGAATTGAAATGATTGATTTGTCTTTTTTTTGAATGTTCATAACTTCCTGGCCTGTGGCCGGATGCAATGGGATACAAAAATTGATGACCAATAGGGTTGCAATAAGCCATAGATAGTTTTTCTTTTTCATGACATTGATTTTTGGTTTCTGATAATTGAATATGAAGTGAATAAACCCTGAAGGATTTACTTTGCTCAAAGTGCACTTATTTCCAACTTTTACTGGCGCTTTAGGAGAATAAAGTAGAAAAATGGGAGTTTTGTAAGTTGGGCGGGTTGTTGCGTCTGATCCCCGGTTTTTTGAATATTCTTTTAAAATTATAGGTTCCCTTATTATTTAGCACATGTTTGCTTGATTCAACCAATCTCTGCTAATGCCGGGTCGCAAAAATGCATCATGAAAAAAAACTTTTCTAGACTTAAAAATACAAACTTTTATTAAAAATCAAAGCTTATTTTAAAGGGAATGAGAGAATCGAAAGCGTGTAGCTGTTTCAGAAGATATATCTTTAAACATGCACAATAAGTGTATGCGGTGAATAATGCAGATGTATGCAGGGTTTTAAATTTGCGCTTGCGCCTTTAAGGTTTGATTTAATGATAAAAGAAGAAATAACTGCAGTTTCAACTTTAAGACTGCATTATGCAAAGGGTTAGATTGTTTTTAAATAGGCGTCGAAAATTTGAAGAATTTCGGCAAAATTTCTTCGCCCAAACCCTATTCTTAGATACGATCCGGGATATTCAAACATTTCGGCCGGCACAGTCATAATGCCTGTATTTGCAACCAATTGATTGCTGAAGTTTAATGAAGATCCTTTGGTATTAAGTTTTACAAAAGCAGTTGAACCAGCCTGAGGAGGGATAAATGAAAATATTTCACGGTATTTAGTTGCGAAATGATTGAACAAAATTACATTGGCTTTTATTTTTTCAATATTAGGAGTGACGAGATCGTGAATGTGGTTTAAAGCGATAAGTGAAAGTATTTCGGATGGTGCGCTGTTACAAATGCTTAAATAATCTTTAAATGATACTACTTTCTGTAAAAAGTCACGATCCTGCGAAACCAACCAGCCAATGCGCAGGCCAGCCAATCCAAATGATTTTGAAGTTCCCCAAAGGCTGATTCCTTTTTCATATATATCGCAGATGGCGGGCAATTCAGGCATATTTCCCACCATAAGCTTACGGTACATCTCATCGGAGAATATGTAAATGTTATGAGCCCTGGCCATCTCAACGATGTCATTTAGCTGTTGGGTTGTTAAATATGTACCGGTAGGATTGTGCGGGAAGTTGATGATAATCAGTTTTGTGTTACTTTTTATCAGGCTTTTCAAATCCGATGTGTCAAAAACCCAATTTTGGGGATTGGGTTTCCAGTAGGAAAGTTCACAATTGATGGATTTGACCACTTCATACAAGGATTGGTAACAAGGCGATACTGCAATCACATGGTCTGATGGATTCAGCAATGTGTTCATGCTTATAAAATTCAGTTCACCTGGCGAAGCGACCATCACATTTTCAATGGAGCTGAGATGATAGTGCTGAAGGATGGACTGACGTAAAAGCGGGTTGCCTTCGCTTTCAGTGTAACCCAGTTTTATACTTTTCCACAAATTCAATTCTGTTTCAGTGGCCAGCTCAAGCAGGTATTGCATTTCATACCCGTCACAATCAGAACTTGACAGCAAGTATTTTGCTGAAAACTCATGTTTGGCAAAGTATCGTTCTAGTTTAAAGTCATTGATTTTCATTGAAAATGAATGGTTTATATTCTTATGGTTGTAATTGATAAATATCAGGGTTCTTACTTCTGGCTTTTAGGCATTACATCCGGTGTTTATTTAAATGAAAAACCGGCAAGTTTGATAGGGCAAATCGAGTGCCGGCGTAACCCAAATATAAGCCTGGAGTGTAAAAAGGCTTGAAGGTTAGTAATTAAAGCGTAAAGTAATTGGTTGATTTGCTCTGCTTAATGTTTGCATATGATGCTCAGGTTTTGTTGTAGTGCCTTGGTGTTTTAGTTGCTGGGACGTAGTTTACCTATGTGTTTTTGAATCAGCACAGTCAATAATTCGCTGTTTATAGGTTTGGAGAGGTAATCATTGCATCCGGCTTCAATCGCCTTGTCTCTGTCGCCGGAGAGCCCGTAAGCGGTTTGCGCAATGATGATAACATCTTTATTAAATCCCCTGATTTGGCGTACAGCGTCGTGGCCATTTAAATCAGGCATTTGAATATCCATAAGGATAAGGTCAATATCAGGATTCTTTCTGCAAATTTCAACAGCTTCACGTCCGGTGCTGGTTTTTATGATTTCCTTGCTGAATTTTTTAACAATAATTGAAATTAAAATTTCAGATGTATCGTCGTCTTCAGCAATAAGAACTTTAAGGCCTGAGACTTCAATGGGCTCAGCAGGTCGGGCTGCATTGCCGGCAGCTACACTGTTCTCAATCTGGGGAGGATTGTATGGTAAGGTAAAATAAAAATCTGTTCCTTTATCTTCGTCACTTTCAACCCATATTCTGCCGCCTAACATTTCAACATAGGCTTTTGAGATGGAAAGCCCAAGGCCCGCGCCCTGATAAGCAAGTTTATCAGAGATGTCAGCCTGAACAAATCTTTCAAAAATCGCCTCTTGTCTGTGAGCTGGAATGCCAATGCCGGTGTCTTTGACAAAAAACCGGAGGTCTTGGCCGGGGTTGGTGTGAATGACATTGTAGCCCAAACTAATAGAACCTTCTTTGGTAAATTTGATGGCATTTTTTACCAGATTGGTAAGGATTGCATAAAGCTTTTCGCTGTCGGTTTTAATGATTGCTTCTTTTGATGGCAAAGGGTTATGAAAGGAAAATCTGATTCCCTTTGCCTCTACCTCAGGTTTGAAAAAAGTATAGATGTCTTCAATCTGTTCGTTGACATTTGATTTCCGAAGGTCAATGTTCATCAATCCGGATTCAATTTTAGAGATATCAACAATGTCGTTGATGATATTGAGCATGCGTGCTCCGCTTTTTTCAATGATTTGGATATATTCCTGTTGTTTTTCACCTGAAATGTCCGGGTCTTTCAGCAAACTTGCAAATCCCAGAATGCCATTCATGGGTGTGCGTATTTCATGGCTCATATTGGCCAGAAAGGCTGATTTAAGCCTGTCACTTTCTTCGGCCTGCTCTTTGGCTTGAATCAACTCAGCGTTAGTTGTTTTCAGCTTTTCATTCTGTATTTTTATTTGCTCGTTTTTTTTCTCGAGAAGTAATTCGGCTTTTTTGCGTTCGTTAATATCAGTAAACATTACGCCGAACTTGCCATATTCAATCTGGAATGCATTGACCGAATAATATATATCTAACGGGCCAAACATGGCTTCAAATTTTATGGGAATACCAGTAAGTCCAACATTGCCATAGCGCTCAATCCAGTAAGGTTCTGAATCAGGAAATAATTCGAGTAAGGTATGGCCAAAAGTCTCTTCATTTTTCAGTCCTGTTTGTGTTTCAAATGCAGGATTTGCTTCAAGAAAACGCAGATCGCATGGTTTTCCGTCCTTATCACAAATTACTTCCTGAACAGAGAATCCTTCATTCATCGCTTCAAAGATGGTACGAAGCCGTTCTTCATTTTTACTTAGCTTCTCCTGGGCTTTTTTCCGCTCGGTAATATCAGTATGTGTTCCTAATATTCTGATGGCTTTGCCTGAATCATCGAAAATGGCTTCAGCTCGCGATAAAATATCAACCCAATGCCCCTCTTTGTGCTTCATTTTAAACTCCATTACAAAACGATCTTCTTGTTTTGTAATTAGCTTTTGCTGCAATTCCCACGATTTTTTTACATCTTCAGGCTCTGTTAAGTTTTCCCAGATTGAAAAATCATTGGGTAGCTCATGGTCGGCATAACCAAGCATTTTTTTCCAGCCTGGTGAGTAATATATTTCATTGGTTACCAAATTCCAGTCAAACAGTCCGTCGTTGGAAGCTTTCATGGCAAGGGTGAATCGCTCTTCACTCTCTTTCAGGTCGTGTTCGGCTTTTTTTCTTTCGGTTATATCTCTGATGGTGCCTAATACAAATTCCTGGTTGTTAAGCTTGATTATTTTCCCAATGATTTCTGTATAATATTCGGTTTGATCCTTTCGTTTAAGTTTTACTTCAATGGGTTCTCCTTGTTTTGTTTTACTCTCAAAAAAGCTGTCATGTGTCTGCGAATCCGCTCTCATATCATAAACGGTCATTTTCAACAGCTCTTCCTCTGTATAACCTGACATTTTACAAAAGGCAGGGTTTATAAAAATATAATTCCCTTCCAAATCGGCAACTGTTATGCCATCAGTGGCCTGATTGGTGAAAACTTTAAATCTTTCTTTATTTTCTTCGGATTTTTCTTTGGCGCTTAGCAGGATCTTATTTGCTTCAGCCAAATCTGATGTCTGCTTTATTATTAAATCGTTTATTGCTTTTTTTTGTTTGATTTCAGACGATAACCATTTTCGGATAAGGATAGTCATAATCAAAGCAGCAACTGTCAGATTAATTATCTTGGGAATGAATACGATTTGTGGCCTGGCTAAAAAATTAAATACATCTATTGGAATGAGTCCCGAGAGTGAAGTGTACCAGGCTCCGAAATACATGCTTTCCAATAAGGTGCGAAATGCGTCTAAAGCTAAAATTAAAAGCAACAACCTCAATAATTTGTCCGTCGAACTGATTATTTTTACCTTTTTAGCATAAAAAATAAGGATGTAGGTCCATACAACCATCAATATCCAGTAAATAACAGGCGTTGCGTATTTAAAAAAAGGTTCCATCTACACCGATTATTTGTGTGTAACTCGAATAGTTTATTGCTCAGTGGTTGCAATTTGTGTTCAACAGCATGGGGTAATGCCTTTGTAAGATATGGCATTTGACATGTGCCATTAATAGACGTAAATATAACTATAATACATAAATGCTATTACTTAGTCAGGTAATTATGTGAAAATAATCTGAAAGTGTTGGTTTGAAAATATTGCTTTATAAACAGCAGAAAAACAGTACGATAAACCGAAGGGCTTTAATGATAACTTCAGATTGTGTCTTTTGTTATGTATTTGATGTAATGTGCCCGGTTTTTTAATTCTTCTGATTTCTTATGTCAGGAATCCTGATAAAAAAATAGCATTATTGGTGCAGTTAACTCTAACTGCATTTAGATAAAGTGTAAAGTCAGTAAAAAAGAATGGAAGCCCGGCTGTTAAACTAACGCTTAACGACTTTTAAAACCTGCACATTGTCGCCACAAACCAGTTTAATCATGTAAATGCCAGGAGTCAGATTTGAATTCCATTTAATTGTATGAGAGCCAGTTGTAGCAAATCCTTTATACAAATCAGATACTTTGCGCCCGTTCAGATCAAATACGGCAAGGTGAACCTGCGATGCTTTTTCCAGGCTATAAACAATGTTAGTTTCATTGGCAAAAGGATTAGGCATTGTCTTTAACGCTGACACCAGGCCAGAAGTGATTCTGGTAGCAACTCCATCTTCTACGTTCAGATGAATATTGATGTTCACCTGGTTCAAAAAGTAGTCAGTCATGGTAAGAGTTGTAGTGTATTGACCCGTTTCCAAATTTGAAGAGTTAAAATAAAGCATAACAGCGTCTTCGCCCGAGCCATGCAAAATAACAGAAGTGTCTGACAAAGTCAACCACTGAATGGAGTCAGGAAAGCTGAGTGCTATGGGGTTTGTTTCTGCATTGAAAGACTGAATTAGCAATGAAACAGAATCATGGGTTTCAGGCGCAATGTCAAAATTTAAAACGTCAGGACTGGCTAGGAAATAAGGTTGATTTTGCACCATCTGCAAAGTGTTCAATAAGTTAAGCCGTCCTCCGCTAACGCATTTGCCTTCAAGCGATGCGAGTGTATCAACCGAAGCTATTAAAAAACGTTTGAACCGATAGGCGACTATGGATGGATTTTCCTTGTAAAGCTGAAGTGTGGATTCATCGGCAGCAGCATACATCAGTGCAATTGAGCCTGTTACAAATGGTGACGACATGGATGTTCCGGTTTTGTAACCATAAGTATTGCCCTGGCGCGTAGAGTAAATATTGGTACCCGGAGCTCCCAAATCAATGCTTGTGAGTCCCCAGCCGGCTATATTGCTGAGCATATCCAAATTGTTGGTGTTTGTTACAGCAACGACTGATTCATTGGTCAGGGCTGTTGGAATGTCGCCATTTATATCAATGTCCCATCCACGGTTAGCGGTGGATGCAACATTTAAAATTCCGACAGAACCCATCGAATCGTAAATGGCGCTCCAAAGAGGGTAGTTGGCAGGGTTACCGCCGTCAATGCCAAATGATGAATTGGAAGCCACAATAAAGGCACCAGCTGCTCCATTGGTTTCATTGTAACGTTTACGCATTTCAAAAACATAATCGTAGGCTGCTACAGCCGTGGCTTCATTAGTTGAAGATCCCGATACAGGCATAAGCTGGGTGTTAAAAGCCACGCCGCTGACACCATTCCCATTATTGCCAATGGCGCATGCTATACCGGCAACATGTGTGCCATGGTCATGAGGAGTCACAGCGCCACTATTGGTATACGCATTCCAGCCATCGTAGTCATCAATATATCCGTTTTCATCATCGTCAATTCCATTTGACGGGATTTCGAGTCGGTTTTTCCAAAGATGAAGGTCTGAATGTGTTAAATCTACTCCTCCGTCAATCATGGCAACAACAATGGTGTCGCCATTAGCAGTTAACCCGCTGGTGGTAATATCCCATGCATATGTGGCTTTTATATCTGCACCAGGTGTGCCACTCATTTGTCCAGTGTTTTGAAGTGCCCATTGATTGCTAAAGGAAGGGTCGTCAGGAATGAGCTCCCTTTCCTGAAGGAGGTGATTAAACTGTGCAAATTGAACTGCAGGGTGTTTGCGCACTTTTTCGAGCAGGATATTGGCATTTGTTGATGATTCATCAAAATGAAGCAGCCATATATTCATTCTTCCCGACAGTTTTTTTTCTATGCCAGCGCCTGCTTCTGAAAAATTATCCAGCAAATTCTGCATCGCATGGGCATCGGTCAGGGGCTTCATTTGAACTATCATCTGGCCTGTTTCCCTGATGGTGTTCTGATTTTGGGCGTTGGCCTGTAAAAAGGCCGCCAGAAAGATGCCAATTGCTGTAATCGTTCTCATACTTGATGTTTTAAAAGCACAATGCATATGTAAACAAGCTGTGGGAGCCGATGTTCAAATGTTCACTTTATTACTGAATCACCAGTCTCTTTGTAAATAATTTCTCTGCTATCCGGATTTTTACAGTATAAATGCCCGGTTTAAGCATGTGTGTGTCAAGCAGAACTGACTTTGATTCTGGGCTTATCAGGTTAAGCTTTTTATAAATACAACATTGCGCCGAACTGTTATACACGGTCAATTCAGCAAAGCCAGTTTCTTCTGTATTTATTTGAATTTGTGTAAATTCTTTTGCCGGATTTGGTGCAAGATTTACGCCATTGTGCTGGTGCTTGTTATCGGTTGTGTTTCCCCAGATGTTAATGGTGTCGTTAAACATCAGTAATACCTGATAGTTTTCGGTGGTTGTAGTGAATTTCAGCGTATCAACTGCATAACTTGTAATGGGTTGCATCAATACGGGCAACACCAGACTTACCCACACTTCAATTTCTTCGCCCGGCGCCATCGTGCGTGGCAGTTGATCCCAAAATGAAGCTGTCCAGTACCATTGGCCATCCTGTAGTTGTATGGTTCCATCAGTGTCAAAAGTCGTTATCACAACATCTGAAGCGGTTGTATTGGTAATTTTGAATGATTTTCCGGAATATGCTTCAGGGTCGTTTTCGAAAACAAGGGTATCGGGATTAACCATTAACTGTCCTTCAGTTGTGAATTCAAGAGTCTTCATTGAAAACAGGCCGTTGGACGAAGTAGCCTTGAAGCTTAATTGCCATGAGCCGTTTGCCTGTGTTGGTGTGCCACTTAGCATTCCTGAGCTGCTTAAATCAATGCCATCGGGTAAAGGAGGGCATTGGTACTGCAGTAATAATTCAGGCTCAATCACTGTTGATCCGGAGATGGCTGCAATGATAAAGTTTTGCCCGTCGCCGGCCGAAATGCCGGCAGCCCAGTCGTTAGAAGGTGTAATGTTATTCCCGTAATGGAATTTAATGGTACCGTCGGGGTATAGACTTACTGCAAAATCGTTGTCAAATCCGGGGTTTTCAAATTTTGAAGTTTTCCAGCGGAAAGTGGCGTGTGTGGCGTCACCTTCGTAAAAAATACCATCATTGTATTCAGGATAGAGCATTAAATCGGCTCCATAAGCTGTGATTGCCCTGGCCCCTTTCAGCCCTGTTTCATTCCGAATGTATTCAAATTGTCCACCAAACGCAATGGAACCGTCAGTGGTAATGACCAAATTCTGGTAGGTTTCACCATAAAAAGGGAAAGGAAAATCAATCGTTTGGGTTGCAAATCCATCATCATTGTCGGATGGAATAAGCTGGTTTGAGTTAATGGCAGGAAATGATGCCTGCGATTGGGTTTCGGTGTAAGTTTGCACCAGCGCCCATGAATATGGTGCAGGAGCCCCGGAAGCCTCCATTTGGTGGTTATAGGCCTGGCCTGCTTGTGCTGAAGGCAGACTGCTGGTTGTAATTTCAACCGGTATAAAATCGGCACTGGCATCAACCCAAACAAAAGTTGTATCGTCGTTGTTGAGGGCTGTATTCGCCATAGTGCTGATAAATTCCTGGTTTTGATTCAAGTCGTTGACTGAAAGGTTGATAATTTCTCCGCTGTCAGCATTGTCCGGATCCTGTTCTGTAACCCTTAGAAAGAATCTGGCAGCCTGGCCAGGCTCTATGTAGCTAAGCAGCGGAGTAATGTCGAGTCCTATTTCTATGGTTTTATCGCTTTCAGCGTAGCCGCCTTTCATGTAATAATCGCCACCCTGATTGCTGAATAAAGGAAATTCAATGATATGAGCTGGTCGGGTGTCAGTGGTATTGGCCGAAACGCCGGCAGAAATCCTTATTTTTTTTCTTGAAGTGTGTTTAACAGTTGTTTTGATGGTAAGCTGTGGCTGATAATCATTGCGTGTGCGGATAACATGAAGCAGGTTATTCCAGATGCCTCCTTCGGAAAGGCTTTGAGCCAATGTGCGATACATGACATACGCTTTTCCTCCTTCGCCAAATGAGTTGCCCCAGCTGTTAACCATAATGAGTGCGCCGATTTCCCAGTCGCGCAGGTCAACAATCCCATCGCCGGTAATGTCAATATTGTTTGTGTATTGTCCGTCGTTATTGTAATCATAGCGCACTTCATCATCGTATCCAACAAATGTCATGGCATGGTTAACTTCTGCGCCCCAGCGGGTAACTACACTTTTACCTGCGTTGGGCGTTCCGGAGGCAAGGTATGTCATGGTGAAAACATCAGAAACACCTGCCGAAAAGTTTGCCAGGCCTCCGGAAGGAGAGCCGTTTAATTTGTCGTTCATCCACTGCTTTAATGTTAACAACCCTTCTTCAGTGGATACATCAATCGTGGCAATTTCAAGCATCCTGTTACTCATGCCCGCGAGGTAATTGTTGTAACCGCTCATCCAGCGCCGGTCGCCTCCATACCAGGGAGTACCGCCATAGGTTTGAACATTCGGACATCCATTGGCTGCAATAATTTGCCATCCGTCAAAATACCATGATCCTCCGCCTTCACCACCATTCAGGAAGTTCCATGTGTAATGTGTCGGATATTGATTTTGGGTAACATTTGCGGGCAGCTGCTGCAAAAAATCCATTTCATAAGTGAAGTTATATCCAACCCCGCTGGCTTGTCCGCAACTTCCGCCTTCCTGATTAAATATTGGTCTGAACCAAGGGTATATGGTATTGTCAACTGAAACGGGAAGATCGCGGTTACGCTGAGCCTCATTCAGCATCAGTCTGGGCGTTGCTGCAATGTTTGCATAATCATCAGCAGTAAGTTCACGCAATCCGCCAGCAATCCATGGCTCACCTTCAGCATTGGGATTTACATTGATGAAACTTTGTGCATTTGCCCATGCTGCCATCAAGATGACTGCCAATAGGATAGTAGTTTTTTTCATGAAATCTGTTTTTATTGATTTTTATGCTTCTCGTTGTACATCCATTCAGCTTCCATCCGAAGCTGAGTTTTCAGGCTACGGCCATTTTTTTCAGCTTTTTGTTTTACTTTTTCCAACCAGTCGGGTGTGCCTTCTATACCCATTTCGTAAAGCATGAGTAATTCATTTTTACGGGTATATTTACCGGGATTTTTTTTGTGATCAGCATAAAAAAGATAGCCGGCTTCCTGATTGATTCGCTGTTCAAGGCTTATGTTCAATTTTTTTGATTCGTCGTACATGCGCACAAACTCATTGCCAAATGACCTAATCTGGTTTGCAAAATGGTCTATCGGATGTATTTGTCCCGGGAAAAAGAGGTCGTAAATCTGTTCGTCAAATCGCCATGCAAAGGCATGATGGAATCTTTCGGTAATCATGATGATAATGATGTCCCGCTTCAGTATTTCATCTTTAAAATTGCGTTGTGTGGCTGAGCCTGCTTCTGATCCGTCGCTGCGGGTTATGTTTTTGTTGTAATACCAGAAATCGCAGGTGTTGAAAGCATTGGCCGGAATTCTGTTGTTGAGCCAGTTAAAATAAAAGCTGTCACCCGCAATTAATACATCAGGTCTGGTTTTTGTAAGTCTGTTGCTGAAATTGATTACAGGATTAGCCAACCCGGGTTGTGGGATTCTGAAAAGCAAGTTCATCGCCAATCCTATGTCGTAATCAGGATGCCTGATGCTGTCGCTGGCTTTGAGATTCGCAATTTCCATATCAGGCAAGTCTGTTTTTCTCAGATTTTCGATGTATTTCAGTGTTGTATCAGCTGCAAGGGCCGCCCCATAGTAGCTCCAGTGCGTGCCGCCTTTCGGAAAAACAGGGAATTTTGCGTGGTCCTTGATGGAGATGAAATACTGATTTAAATCCAGAACATTGACTTTGTTTTGTAATAAATAGCGGCGCATGCAATCGTAATTCGATTCCGATTTTTGCAATGCACTGTATTTGCGCGGCATGCGTTCGGGATAAAAACTCCCTTTGCCTGGTTCAAAAATAACAATCAGTGTTTTTCCCAGTTTTGAAAGTGTATCCTGAACCGCCTTCAGTTGTATTGCTTTGTTTTTCCAAACGCTATCACCTACAAAATAAAGTCCTGTGTATTCTTTCAGATAGTCTTCTTCAAACAATTCACCTTTTAATCCTACAATAACTCCTTCGGCATGTGCCTGATGATATAAGCTATAATCAACCTGGTTATTGATTCGAACCAATGTGTTTCTGAAACCGATGTGTTGTTCCAAACGGTTGCTGAATGTTTCCTGAAAGGAGCCGTCAAGCCATGAGCTCGTGGAAAATTCATCCAGCCCTGGTTCGGGGCTTGCTTTATAAGCACCTGTAAGATCAGGCTCATGAACCCACCTGAGCTTTTGTTGAAGGCCTGGCATAATCAAAAGTAGAATGGCCATTGAAAACATAAGGTTTTTCAACAGGCTGCTGCTTTTATTTGTTTCTCCTTTCATTCACTGCTTTTTTTGGCAAATGTATGACTATTGCTTTAAGGCAGATTGGACTTATCGCGAAGTTTTAATTATTTTTTTAACCATTTTGCCCTGGTCTGTCATCAGCACAACAGAATAAATGCCGGGTGCGGCAATTAAATTTTCGGGGTTGAGCTGGTAATTGCCTTGCGATAAATGATTGTTTTCTTCATGGTTGTATATAACTCTTCCAAAAGCATCGCAGATAAAAATTCTTATCTGTGTTGGTTGGGAAAGGGTATAAGATATGGTAAACTCATTCCTAGTTGGATTGGGGTAAACCTGAAATGCGGAAATGGGCTGATTGATGTTTTTAGCTTCAGTGGGGACAGCATAAACCGGAAGTATAATATAGTCGATGCGGGCGCAGTCTTCGCCATTGGTTACGCTGTAATCCTTGATGTATTTCCATGAGAATAGCTGAGGCCCTTCATTGACAGGTATTTTTGCCTGTGTCCAGTTCCAGGTGCCGGCCCATCTTCCCATTTCATCTTCATTAATATTAAAATGCAGAAAGTCATAGCCTGGTTCTGATGAAACCTTAAACCAAAAGGATAAGGTGTCGGCAATGGCCACATCCCAATTTAATGAAAGAGAGGAGGTTTCGTTGTCATATATCAGTCCTGAACGGGCACAAACACTTCCTTCGTATGCGCTGTTTTCATCAATATACCAGGGCGCAGTGCCACCGTTTTCCCATTCATAAGCAGAAAAGTCGCCGGTTTCAAATGTCTCTACCAGAAATCCGGTGAAGATCGGTATTGTTTTCAGATAGTCAAACTGATTATTGCCCGTAATCCCCAAATTAAGTTCAATTAAATGGTATAATGGCGCATCGGGCGATAAACTAATCTCAAAACTGAGCAGCCAATGCTCTTCTTGACGAAGTGTGTCTTTTGATCCTGTGTTGTTGTTGATGGTAAGAAAGCTGTCCCATGAATTGATGATGGCCTGGGCTGAGGTGAGAACAGCTCCGCCAATGTTTTTAAGGTCGATAGCAAGCTCTACAGTTTCACCCGGATCAAGAATGCCGTTGTTGCCATCTATAATGCGCAGAGAGGCAATTTCAATAACAGCTTTGTAGGCTGTAAGGTAGAATTCGCGGGCCCAGTTGCCTTCATCTGAGGTTGCATTGAGTGTAAAGGCTGCTTTCTGTCCGTTGAAAACATGATTGCTGACGTCGAATGTAAACGCATTTTCAATATTGAGGGTTTCTCCAGGTTGCAGAGAGGAGATGCTCTGCACTGCGCTGTTCAGTAAAAATTCAGGATTGTTCGTCGCCAGTGTAAATGTAGTATTTCCAATGGCAAAGCTATTCAGATTTGTGATGCTCAGGTTCATCGTACAGTGCTCGCCAAATTCAATAATATCATCATCTCCGGCAATAATTGCATACTCCATCTGAAGTCCTTCGGTGTTGAGATAAAGTGTTTTGGTGGCACTTATATTATTCTGGTCGGTAGCACATACCTTAACCGGCTGATTGTGAAATATCTGTTGTGTGGTTCCGTAAAGCAAACCTTCTGTGCTGAGCGTTAGTCCGGTATGTGACGACACCGGTGTAAACCGGATAAGTTCATCCGATTCCGGTAAAAAGTCTGGCTCGTAATCAAGCAGATAGAAGCTCAGTCCATCGCCGGCAGAAATGCCACAAAACCTGTTGACAAAAGAGGGGAGGATGCACTCGCCGTAATTGATTTCTATTTTGCCATCGGGCCATATTCTGGCAGTTGCATTAAAGGTTGAGCCGGCCGAGCCGCTGGAGCTTAACTTCCAGCGGAAAGTTACATATTCGTTAGTTTGTTCCATCCAAATGCCTTCTCCTTGCCCTGGATTGATAACCAGCGGGTGGGACATTACAGGTGCAATCATCGCATTTTGAATAAAATAGGTTCTTCCTTCAATATAATATGGCCAGGGGAGCAATGAGTTTTTAAACATCAGGTAACCATCACTGGTGGCATAAACTTTTGAATAGTTTTTCCCGAAAAACGGGAACTCAAAGGGAAGTGTGACTTCTGCAAATCCATTGTTATTATTGGTCAGTGTCAGTTGTTGTTCATTTACCACGGGCATGGCCGAGGTTGAATCAAAGCGGGTATAATCTTCGGCCATATGCCAGCGGTAAGGAGAGGTGCCTCCACTGGCCTGCAACGGATATTGATAATAGCTGTATAGTTGAACAGGAGCAAGGGTTTCGGTGTCGATTAAAACCGGATTATAATCAATAGCAGCATTTACCCCAATCATTGTCAGTTCGTTATTGTTAAGTGGTAAATCACTGGCACCGCTGTTGATAATATTGATGCCATTGGTGTAGTCGATGATAGAATAGCTGTTGATGGTCCCGTCGTTAGAACCAAGAGGGTCGTTTTCCTGAATCATCAGAAAGTATCTGGCAGGGCTTCCGGGTGTAACGAAGGGCAAAAGCTGGTTCAGATCAAGGCCTATTTCAATGTTTTCTTCTCCTGAATTTCCCTGCATGGGCAAACATCCTCCCTGGTAATCAAAAATCGGGAAATGAAGAATGTGGTCGGGCTCTGTGGCAGAAGGGTTTGATGATACTCCGGCCATTATGCGGATACTATTCCGGCAAGAATGCGAAAGGTTCACCTTGGCCGTAAGCTGAGGTTCATGATTCTCGCGGGTTTTTATAATTACAACTGTATTATTCCAGATGCCACCCTGCTGAAACTGGTCGGCAACCGATTTGTACATCATATAAGCAAATCCGTTGTCGCCCCATCCGCTGATAGAGCCATAAGTATTGGCCATTTTAAAACCGCCGATTTCCCAATCGCGCATATCAACAATTCCATCAGCGTTAATATCTATGTTGTTGGTGTATTGTCCGTCGTTGTTGTAATCCCAACGGATAGAGTCATTGTATCCTACAATTGACATGGCATGGTTGGCAGAATTGCCCCATGAATAAATTACATGTTTGCCAGCTTCAGGTGTACCTTCAGGAAAAACTGAAGGAGGATGTGTAAATTCTGCATAAAAACATCCCAGCCCACCGGCAGAAGAGCCGTTTCCATGGTCGTAAATCCAGTTTTTTAACGTTTGCAGCCCTTCCGGGGTATTTACTTTTATTGAATAAACATCAGATACCCTGTTGTGCATGGCATTGTAGTACAGGTCATATCCGCTCATCCATCGCGATGGTCCACCGGCTGACATGCCTCCATAATCTGCAACATTCGGATTGCCGGCTTTTTTTAAAATTTCAAAAGTTTCATAAAAACAAACACCAGCGTCACTTCCTCCGTTGATGAAGTTATATGCAAAATGAGTGGCATATTGGTTTTCAGGCAGGCTGCCTGATACATTTCTCATGTAGTTGAGCTCATATGTGAATACAACGCCTATACTACTTGCTTGCCCGCATTCAAGCCCAACTTGTGATATCAGCGGCCTGAACCATGGTTTGGCTGAATTGTCAACCATAAATGGCAGGGTGCGCCTGTTTGTTTCTTCAGGCAGAATGTATTCGGGCAATTGCGAGAGCTTTAGTGAGTCGTAGCTACTCATGTTAGCCAGCGTAGGAGTTGCTGTTTCCGGGGCTTTCGTTTTCTGGCCTTGAGCCAATGATAATAACGAAATAAAACAGACGAAAATCAAAGTCGTAAACAGGTGTTTCATGTTTTGAGCTGTTTTTGATTTTTAAGTTTGTGAAGATAAAACTTATCTGCTTGCTTGTGAATCAATATTGTAAAAAAAATTAAAAAGTCAGCAGAAGGGCCTGCTGTATCAGCAGGCCCCATATGGTTTCCCCTAAGCGTCCGTTTTACGGGCTGAAACCCTATGCTATAATACTTTTACAAATCGTCCGGTCATGAAGCGGGTGCCATTTTGAATTCTGACAAAATAAACTCCTTCTCCAACTGAGCTTACATCAATTTGGCCCAAATCAGCTCCTGTCTTACCCTGGCTTGCAACCACCCGACCAGCTAAATCAAGCACCTGCAGATTGAAGTTTTCCTCAATTGTACCTATGGAAGCAATGTTAATATTTTCTTTAGCCGGATTGGGATAAATAAGTAATTCTTCTCCTGATATGGGGCGGCTACCATTCAGCAGTGTGACTGTAAATTTGTGCTCAGCGGTGCATCCTGCTTCGTTTTCACTGCTTATGGTAAATTCATTTGCGCCCGGCTGTAAGTTTGAGCCGTCAATAATCAGGTCGCGGTCTACCAAACCTTCAGGTGTAACTTTAAAAGAGGAGGCATTGTTGTCTGGCAGGCTGATGATAAGCTTTTCACCGGCATAAATAGATGTGTCGTTTACTATTGGAAGCTCGGGCAGAGATTCAAGTGAAATGGATACGAAACTGCTTACCGGGTCACAAAAGTTATTGCTGTAGGCCATTACATTGAGTAATATGTGGCCGTTAAGGCGTTCCTGCGTCGAAGGATAATAAACCGGATTTAGACTGGTCTCATCTTCAAATAATCCGTTGCCAGCAGTTGTCCAGCGAACTTTTGTATAATTTGAAGCAATGGCTGAAGGGTATATTGTTTCATTATTACAGGTGGTGATATCGGTGGTTATCAAAGCGGCTGCGTCATTTACCGGAAGGTAAATATTGTCAATCCATGCTGCGTCAGCACCTTGCTGAAGGCTGCCATCTTTTATGTAGTTCCATGTAATCAGGTGGTTGCCTGGCTCAACAGGAAAAGTTTCTTCAGTCCAGTTGCATTCACCACTCCATTCAGCTACTATTTGTCCGTCAATTACCAGTTGTAGTTTGTCGGCACCAGCCTGTGACGATATCATTTTGCGAAATCCCAGGTAATCGCAGGAAGGAGTATAGCATTCAAAAGAAAGCCTGCTGGTATCGCTGTTTCCAATGGCGCCTGATCTGAGCGAAAAATGTCCTTCAAAGGCGTTGGCAGCATCAATAAACCAGGTCTCGCGACTGTCATTTATCCAGTTGCTTCTGGGAAATCCCTGGCTTTCGAAATCTTCGTCGGGTGGATTAATAGTGGTAAAAGTAAAGTTTTTGCTTTCAGTTTCTCCATATTGATTGTGAGATACGACTTTCCAGGTATAAGTTGTGTTGTAAGACAGCTTTTGTGAAGGCGAAAATGTTTTACCCGGAACAATGATGCCATTTTCTGTCCATTCGGGATTATTGCCTTCAGTAATAAACAACTCGTAATAGTCGGGATTCATTCCAGTGCCTGTTTCCCAGGAAAACGGAGTGTAAACTGAGATTTTCCGGTTGTTGTTTTCGGGGATGCTTTGTGTAGCAGCAGCAGGCATTTTGGTAACCGGAACAAGAGCAGTGTAGGGAAGGTGGTTAAATTCAGTTACGGTAAGCGTTATATTATCGGTTGTAATGGGTGCTGAAATGGAGATGTTAGCGATACCATCCGTAACCCGGGCCGCACCAAGCAGGGTGTTTTGCTGCGTGATGCAGGCCAGGGCCTCGGAATCGGGTAATTTAACCACAAACACCCGTGTATCAGCACCGGTTTCCGGTACGTGATGCGTTGAAATATTTTGTGCCGGCGATGTGCGTAATTGCACAGAAGGGTCGCCAAAAATGGTCCATGTGTCGGTTACACGATATCCTCCAATGCCATATTTGTCATTCATTCTTACACAGGCACTCATCGATACACCGGCAAATGTGCGGGTAGTAACTGATGCTTTTTTGCCTGACAGGATGAGTGCTATTTCATCCTGAGCTTCCATTGGTGGATACCAGCTTTGAGTGCAGGTTGACATCATTACGGCCACCGCACCTGCAGGTTGGTTGTTGTATTCGGCTCTTAGCCATGCTTCAGCCAAACAGCTTGATGATACAAAATCGCCGTTGCTGCAACCTGCTGACCAGATAAATGGCTGTGTTTCTGTGTTTTTTAGTTTAAGAGCATCGGTGTATGAAAATCCGCTGGTAGTCCATTCGTTTTTTGTGCCATGGCCAATATACATGATGGCTCCTTGTCCTGCATTTATTGCATTTTCTACCTGACTTTTTGTTGGATTTCCATTGGCATCAGCTCCCTGTTGGCTTCCATCATACATCTCACTGAAATTGGTGTAGGTTGATTCAAGCATGATTTCTCCGATATTACGGATGTGTTCATAATCAGCCTCGCCGTCGTCGCCCGGGCCAAGCTCGCTGGCTATGCCCAGAAAATGGTCAAATTTAGCCTCCAACGAAGGGTTCATTTCATAGTTTAAACTGCGTTGCACCATATTGGCTAGTTGTGCAGTTGTTTCTGCCGGAAATCGTCCCACAAGTATTTCAGGATAATGATCATTCCCTGAAATGTAGCCATACATATTGTCACTGGCACCGTTTTCGGCCTGCATAGACGGAATTTGCCCGGCATCGCCAGCCAATAAAAGATAGGTAAGGCCATGATTATAATAGTATTCTGATACAAATTGCTTGATTGATTGAGCATTGCCAAGATTGGCTACGTCAACAATTTCGCACGATAGTCCGGTTCTGGTTTTCCATTCAACGAATGGTTGTAATGTTTCTACAAATGAGGCTTGTGCTAAAATCAGCATATTCCCTGGTTCATCAATGGCAATGTTGCGGTTGTTGTTGCTGTAATTTGCAAAATGCTCAGAGGCTGAAGCCCGCATTCCTTTCAATGTTCCATAATCGGCACTGTATCGTGTAAGTTCATTCTGGCCGGGGCTATTGGTGTTGTAAATCTCAAAACTGATTGAATAGTATACCCTTAATACTTTGGTAACCGGGTTGTAGCTGAATGGATAAACCTGTATGGCTTGCCCGCGGACGTCGCACCAGATATATGGTTCGTTTAATTCAATAAGCTGTGCAGGGTAAAAATGGTTGTTTTTGTATATCTGATCGTTATACCTTGTCTTATCATAGTCGGGTTTGTCAGAGAATTGAGGGTCTCCCTTGGATGGGGCAATATTTATATCCGTGTATTCGTAGTATTGGGCATCTGTAAGAATAGCGCGTGTATTTCCGCGATCAGCTATCTGAAGACTGATGGTAAGATGTTGCATTTCAGGATTGCCGGCTTCTGTTTCGTTTACACCGCCTGTTAGCATGAGCGAAATACCGTTATGGTTTATGGTTTTGGTGTGGTATCCGGGAATAGAAACATGGGTGAGAATGTTGCCATTTTGGTTTATCGATGTAGATATGATGGGCTCTGCGGGATGATTGCTGTTGATGGCAACCCAATCAAGGGCATACGCATGGCAGGCAAGCAGAAGTGTGCTTATGAACAGTGCGGTTTTCCTTAACATGGCTATGGTTTTTAAGTTGCACCTTATTGGCGCACACTCCCATAGTCAAGTGCTGTTCCGTTTTCTCAATTCCGGATTGTCTGAAAAAATGAGATGAAATAATATGGATTTGTAACTATAAGAAAAACAGGTGGATAGGGTGTTTTTGTAAAGCTGTTTTTCTGCTATTTTTGATCTGAATTATTTTTCATGGGATAAAAAGGGGAGTTGAAAACACACAAAAAACCGCACAACTGTGCGGTTTTTTGTGTGTGATACCCGAAGTTTTTAAAGAGTGAAAATTTGGCTAAAATGAGGTTTTTGACCAAATAAATGCATGAAGGTTAATCAGATTCTTTCATGATTTTGATGTTAAACTTTTTCATTCTTCTGATCAGCGAATCGCGCGAAATGCCCAGCAGCTTAGCAGCAAGCATCTGGTTATAGCCACATTCATTCAGGGCTTGAAGTATGAGGTTTTGTTCCTGCTCTTCAAGGTTGAGCACAATACCGGTGGGCGCTTTACCTGTTTTGCGGTTGGTAAGCTGGAAGTCAATTGGACTGAGTGTTTGCGTATTGCAGAAAATCATGGCTCTTTCCACCATATTACGCAGTTCGCGGACATTTCCGGGGAAATCATAACCTTTAAGTAGCTCAACAAGCGGAGCACTGATTTTGGGTGTGGATTTTTTAAGCCTGATGGCAAAGTAGTTTACAAAGTATCTGAGTAAAGGCTCAATGTCTTCAGGGCGTTCGCGAAGCGGGGGAATGTTGATGGTAAGTGTATTAAGCCTGTGAAATAAATCGAGTCTGAATTGTTTGCTTGCAATTAATTCTTCAACATTGTGGTTCGTGGCAGCAATAATTCTGAAATCTACCTGAATTTCATCAGTGCCGCCTACCCGTTTTATTTTCTTTTCTTCAATTGCTCTGAGCAGTTTTGCCTGAAGGTTAAAGGGCATATCGGCAATTTCATCAAGAAAGAGTGTGCCTCCATTGGCAATTTCAAAGTATCCTTTTTTTTCATTGATGGCTCCGGTGAATGAACCTTTTACATGGCCAAAGAATTCGCTTTCAAGCAGCGAGTCGGTTACTGCACTGCTGTTAACTGCACAAAACGGGAAGTTGTGCTGTTCGCTTGCAAAATGAATAATACGGGCAATAATTTCCTTGCCGGTTCCGCTCTCCCCTGTAATCAATACATTTGTATTTGCATATTTTGAGGCTGTATTTGCAACTTCAAGCACCTGCCTGATTTGCCTGCTCTCGCCAATAAAATCGCGGTCAATCATTCGTTCAAGTTCAGTAGATATGAGGGAATGTTGATCCTGCATTTCGCGGAACTGCTTGTATAGTTTCAGGTATTTCTCAGTGCGCTCAATGGACAATTGGATGTCGATATGTCTGAAAGGTTTGCGCAGGTAGTCAATGGCTCCATCGCGCATGGCTTGTATGACCGTATCCATGTCGCCATGGCCTGAAATCATAATCACCTCCATCGATGGGTAAAGTTTTCTTACTTGTTTAAGGATATCGAGCCCGCTCATGCCGGGTAATCGCACATCCAATATCATCATATCGTAGGGCCTTCTTCTTAAACTTGCAAATCCTTCCTCCGGTGTATTGGCTGTATACACTTCAAAGTCGCGTAGCTGAAGAAATTCCTTTAACTCGCCGGCGAAATCGGCTTCATCATCCAGAATGAGAACTCTTAATTTTACCTTGCTCATACAGTTGAGGGTATTTATGCGCCAGTATTATTGTTGGTTAAGCTGCCAGAAACCGGCAAATGCAGTTCAACAGTAGTCCCATTGCCGGGTTCACTCTTGAATACTATTTCACCTTTATGCTCTTTTAAAATGCCGTAAGAGATAGCTAAACCCAGCCCTGTTCCTTTTCCGGGCTCTTTTGTGGTGAAAAACGGAGTTGTTAGATGTTCAAGATGTTCAGGGTCAATTCCGTTTCCATTGTCCTCAACAGAAATGAGAATTTTTTTATCTTCCCGTCGGCTGCTCACTATAATTGAGGGAATGTATCCTTCAGTTTTTCTTTTTATTTTGTCGTCAAGCGTGTCGCGGGCATTTGAAAGCAAGTTGAGGATAACCTGTTCAATTTTAAATGTATTCCCTTGAACAACAACGCTTTGTTCATCAGCAAGCTTGCTTGTAAGGCTGATGCCATGATTGCGGAATTGCTCACTTACAAGCGATAATGCGTTTTCAATAGATTCATTTACACTAAAAGCAGAGTGAATATAATCGTCGTTGCTGCGCGAAAAAGTGCGTACATGATCTATGATAGTGCGCATCCGGTGAATGCCTTCAAATATTTTTCGTGTTTTTTCCTTGATGTATTCTTCGTCTGCCTTTTGATTGTTAAGTGCATACAGCAGATTGTCAATGCCGAATGAAATGATGTTAAGGGGCTGATTTATCTCATGCGCAATTCCCGTAGCCATTTCACCAATGCCAACCATTCGTTCTGTATATATCAGATGCTTTTCCATCTCACGGGTAGCAGTCATATCGGTACAGAAAATAAGGAAATTGCTGTCAGGCAGCCTTACACTTTCAGCCCTGATGATTTTTATGATTTTACCGGAAGTAACAAAGAATTCTCCCAAGTTTCGTTCATTGCCTGTAAGGCTTATAAAATCAGGAAAACTTCCGGCGAGGTTTTCTTTTTTTAGCAACTGGTGGATGTCACTGTTTTTTAATTCTGAAGAAATATGTTTGAACATAAGTATTGCTGCCGGATTAGCATCAGCTACAATACCTGATGATTCAGCAACAAGAATTCCTTCGGGCGCATTTTCAATATAACTTCTGTATTTGATTTCACTTTGTTCAAGTGCTTTTCGTGTCAGATACCTCTCAAGTGCATTCCCGGTAATGGTTCCAAATATCTCGAGTGAGCTGATGTCGGATGCATCCCATTCATAAATTCCCGCACAATTGTACAGCAATATAAATCCTTCGAAAAGCTCTGAAACATTTACTTTTATGGCAATGGTTGACTGGGTGTTGTTATCGGTAAGATTATGTTCAGGTTTAACCCACAGGCTTTCTTCCGCACTTTTGTTGATAAGTACATTGCATTCATTGCCGGTTTGATTATACTGATGGCTGAGCTGTTGTAAAAGTTCCGGAGAAGTGTCAGGGATTTCTGAGCCTGAAAATTCATTTCCCTTTATTTCTATTCTTTGCACAAAGCATTTATCACAAATAAATACCCCGGCTGATGCATTGCAAAGCCGAGCCATATCCATCAGCATAAACTGAATAGAGCTTTCAGGATCGAAATTTCCTGAAAACCTCGCTGAAGCGAGAGAAACGGCTCTCTCAAGCTGATATTTAAATAGGATGGTTTTTTCTGCTTTGCGGTATTTTTCGATACTCTCGGTCAGCGCAATCCGCTGGCTGACTAGTTCCCGGTTTTGATTCGAAAGCTGCAGGAAAATCCTGACTTTGCTTAAAAGTATCTCGTTCTGGTATGGTTTGGTGAGATAGTCAACAGCCCCTGCCTTGTAACCTTGCGTAATGCTGTGATCGTCGTAATGAATAGCAGTGACGAATATGATAGGTGTAAGCTGATTGAGGCTTTGCTGTCTGAGACGTTGTGCTATCTCATAACCATTCATGCCCGGAATTGAAACATCAAGAATAATTAGCGCATAATCGTGAATTTCGCTTAGCTCAAGTGCAGCTGGTCCATTCAGTGCTTTGTGGATTTCTGCCTGCTCTTTACGTAGTATGGTCTCGAGCAGGATAAGGTTCACCTCGAGATCGTCAACAATAAGTATTTTAGGCTTTTCTGTAATTGACATTTGTCTGGTTTGTAATATTCCGGCCGTTTGCTTTTAATCGGTTTAAAATTAATGTTTTTTCTTAAAATATCATTTAATTTATCGCTTCTTATTCTGAAGGATATGCTGAGTTTGAGAAAAGCTGTATTTTGAGGTTTGAATGACTGTGTTTTTATTTGAAAATTCTGTTTTACGCAATTGGTGGGTTAGAAAAATTATTGCTGAAGTTTTAGCCCAAAAACCGGAGTTTTGATATACAAGGAAGTTAAATGGAAATAGTGTGATGAGAATAAAAGAAGAAGCCTGCTGTTTCAAACAGCAGGCTTCTTCTTATTTAATGCGGATAATTACCTGATTATAAGTTTCTGAAGAGTTACCCCGTCAGTAGTTTCAACCTTAAGGATATAAATTCCGCTTGCGATATGACCAAGGCTTAATTGTCCGGTATAGTTGGTGCCGGTTAGCTCGGTACGGCCTGAATAAACAATTTTGCCGGTAGCATTTGAAATGCTTATGTTGGCTTTGCCCGGCGCTGCATTTAGAATTTCAATGGTGAAGTCTCCGCTGTTTGGATTTGGATAAATATTGATTCCGTTCAGCGAGTTATTTTCATCAATTCCTGCACAGGCATCAACTGTAACCACTCTTGAAGCTGTTCCTTCGCAGCCGATTCCATTTGTAACAGTTAACATGTAGGTGAATGCACCTGTTCCAAGATCCTGTCCGTTAATAAGAATGCTGCTGCCTGTGCTGCCGTCTGACCATGCATATGTAGCAAAACCAGTTTCGGCCGACAATGTCAGTTCGTGTGTCAGACATATCGTAGTGTCATTGCCCAGTGAAATGACAGGTGAGCTAATTGTTACATTGAAAGTGGCTTCAGTTGCACAAGATGTGTTTGCATCTGTTTCAATGACAGACAGAGAGCCTGTGCCATTTTCGCCCCAGTTCACAGTGATTTCGTTGGTATTGGCTCCGGCGATAATTTCGCCGCCATTGGCCATCCATTCAAAGGTGTTATTTTCACTGGCTGTTGTTGCATAAACAATCATCTGGCTGTTGGCGCAAACATTTTCACTGCCATTTACAGCGGGAGCAGGAGCCTCATTTACCAATACAGGATATTCAATTGATTGTGAGCACCCGAATTCGTTTGTTTCGGTAAGTATAAGGTTGCCTTCACCTGCGGTATCCCAGGTTACCTGTGCAATGGCGTCATTTTGACCTTCGGTGATTGAGCCACCGGTAATTTCCCAGGCATAAGTGTTGTTTTCAGTTGATGCGGTATATTCAACACCGGCAATATTCTGGCAAACTGTATCCTGCCCGCTTATCATGGGTTCGGGCAACTGTCTTACAGTCAATGCTATCATAGATTCAACAGGATCACAAATGTCATTCCATGCCCGTAAGGTAAGGCTGACGTTGCCGGCTGCTATATCTTCTTCGCTTAATGTATAGCTTGCGGTTACGGCAGTATTGTCATCAAAAGTACCAGTTCCTGAAGTTATCCATTCAAGATTGGTGTAGTTAGCTGCGGTTGCGGTTTCAGCGTGAAAAACCTGATCGGTACAGATGTCAGCGTCAGTTCCGGCAAATGCTAAAGGTGCTTGTCTGAGCGAAAGTGTCAGGTAGTCAGTAGAGTCGCTGAGTTCAGGATTAAAAGCAGTAAGTGAGAGTACAACAGCTCCTGCTGTTACATCTTCAGTGCTGGGTGTGTAAATAGGAGTAAGGATGCTGGCATCATCAAATGTACCTGTTCCGCTGGTTTCCCAAAGTAAGCTTGTGTAGTTGGTAGCCTGTCCTGTAAGCTGGTAAGTGTTGCCCTCGCAAATGGTGGCATCTTCACCTGCTGATGCGGCTGTAACAGATGGTATTACGCTAACATAACCTTCGTAACGGTTAAAGTTTGGACGCGTAATGGTTACTTTAATCATTGTGCCTTCAGTTTGGGCAGGAATAGTAATATTGATGCTGTTGTTCAGTCCGGTTGTTCCGGTTCCCAGAATAACTCCGTTAGCGGTCAGGCAAACCAGGGATGCAGGAGTGGCTGCAATGTTGAAAACAGTTTCATCTTCGAAAAGTGTATTATTGTAGGTAGCAGAGATATTTTGTGGAACTTCTGTGCAAACTCTTAAGAAAGCATCGCCATGATGATGAAACAGGTTGTATGTAACTTCTTTGTTTCCAGTGTTGTATGGCCAGTTTGATTGTTTCAGGAAATACTTTCCGGCTGCATTTCCGAAAGCAGGGAGTACCCCTCTGGATTCCGGAGTTGTGCCATAAGTTGGCATAAAATTCGGCCACATATTGTCAATAAGACCCCAAACAAAAACATCGTTCACAAATGAGTATGACACTTCAGAGGCAGCAATTAGGCCCAGCGCACCGGCAGGTTGGTTGTTGTAGGTATAACGGTGAAATTTTTCGGCAAATGATTCACCACCATAATTGTATTTACCGGTAAGGCAATTGATAGATAAAATGAATGAAAGATCAGTATTGGTAAGTCCATTGATGTTACTGTTGGTATAGTATGGTTCTCCCCATCCGGTTTCCATACCGTGGTCGCGGTGCATCAGCATGAATGAACCTGCGTTGAGTGCAGCGTTAATCATATTTGCATTTCCACCACTCCAGTTGCCAAGTTCATTTGGTGTTTGAGGAATGTATCCTAGTCCCATAGGGCCGAAAAAGCCAACAACTGTAGAAGTATTGGTGGCAGTAGACCAGATGGTTCCGGGGTTACCGTCGTAAATTTCATTGATGCGTACAGGGTTTTTTCCTAATCCGTTTTTCCAGAATCCGCCAACAACTTCAGAGCAAATCTGAAACCAGCGTTCTGTTTGCCAACCAAGGGCAGTAATTGGCTTATCGTAAAATGATGGATTGGTCGGCGGGTTTCTTTCATATTTTAAGAAACGGCCAATCATTGATTCGAGCTGTGACGCATTTTGTGCTGTGATGCGGGCAAAAACGATATCAGGCATATCGTCGTTATCAACATCGGCCAGGATATTGTCTGAAACGCAGTAATTGTCCCAAATCGGCGAAATAATGGATGTGTTGTTGGCTGTAGCCTGGCCGTAATCGCCCAAAAGAAGAATGGCCGAAGGAACAATATCCCAGGTGCTATATAGGGTATTTACATAGGTTTCAAGCATGGTGGCATTAACATTGGTCCCTATTTCTGACAAAGGAACAATACCTGTATAAATGCCTTCTTCAGTGCGAAATTTCTTGATTGAGTCGGCCCATTGCATAAAAATCGGGTCATTGGGTACAATGATAAGATACTCATAACCGGTTGAACGGGTATTCCGGGCTACTCTGGCGTCATAATCAATTTTGGGCAGTGCTCCGAAGTTAAAAATGGCGTCTTCAAGAATTGGGTCCCAATAGCGGCTGCGCAGGCGCTCATCGCCATATTGATTGTTTCCGCCTTCAAACCTGATACTGAATTCAATGTCGCGGTAAACGATAAGTTCTTTGGTAACAGGGTTATACTGATAAGGATTGATGCCCAACATGCATACATCAACTCCTCTTATCTGACTGAAATCGCCCAGTGTAACTGGTTGAGCGGGATAAAATGCATCTTTGGTATAAATTGCTTCATTCTTTGCGTAGAACAATGGACTCTGATCGGTGTCCAGCGGAATACGGGGTGCCGGTGCCATTTCAATGTTACTGAATCTTTCAGTACGCAGGTTTATTATATCAACTACCGGGGTTGCTCCCTGTGGAATTGCTATAAACCGGCCCAGGCCTGGGAGGTCTGGTGCGCCTTCATCATTTGGTAAAAGCGATTCTGAGAATTCAATCGTTGTCATCCGCTCTCCATTAATATCCCGTTCGGCAAAATTAAAATGCCTGATTGAGAAGTTAAGGTTCAGTCCATCGCTTCCCTGACGGGTTAAACTTAGTCCTTGTGAGCCCCAACTGTCGCTGTAGGTTTGCTCCGCTGCAAAACCGCTGCTGATAATCAATGTCAAAGCAATAGCAAGTGCAAGCCTGCTAAAGCGACCGGTTATCAAACCAATCCCTGGTAATGTTGATTTCATGTTATTGTTTGTTGGTGAAGAATTTAAGTTGTTTAGAATCAATATTGTATTCTAAATCATGAGGGAATGATGTCTAAACTTCACAAAAATAATTAAAAATGAACAAGTCCTGTAGGATGTTTGATTTTTCAGCTAATTTATATTTTGTACAAATAATAAAGGGGCTGTTTGGCAGCCCCTTTATTATTTGATAATGAAATGTTTAACTTTTCCTTTATTTCACAATTAACTTGGTGGAATAAGTTTCTGAAGTTCCGGAAAGTTTAAGCAGATATATACCCTGGGCAAGTTTGCCGGCTTTTACCAGGGCTTTTTTCCCGGGATTTAAAACAACTGTATTTTGTGTGTATACTAGTTTGTTTCCTGCGTCATAAATGTCAAGTCTGAAATTGCCTGACACTGCACCAGAAGCAATAATGCTAAACTCACCTGATGTGGGATTAGGATAAAGGCTGACTGGCTGACTGCTGATTTCATTAATTCCTGTGCAATCGTTAAAGTTTACATTTACCGATGCACTTGTTGAACAGTTATTGGCGGTTGTGGCTGTAACAGTCCATACCGTTGTTCCGATACCGTACCCGGTTGTGTCAACAGAAATACTTTGTGTAGTATATTCGCCTGGCATCCAAAGGAAACTTACCTCGTCAGTTGTATGAGCTGTAAGTAAAACAGTGTGATTAGCACAGGCTGTTGTGTCAGATACTAAGGAAATCTGGGGCTGACTGTAAATGGTAACATTGTACTCGCCAGTGCCGGACGATGAACACATATTGGCATCTGTAACTGACAGAACCTGATATGATGTGCTTTCTGCCGGGGTTACTTCTACAGTGTAAGGTGCTTCAGAAGTCATAATCGTTCCTACACCATTGTTTACCTCGAATGTCCATGGAGCTGTTCCCGTGAGTTCAACATTAAAGCTAACCGATGAGCCGGCGCAGATACCTGTTTCGCCTCCGATAGTTGCTGTTGGAACCTGAATAAACTGTAAGGCCAGCGAATCCATCGCATTTGAACATGGCGTGGCAGAAATGGCTAAAATTTTCAGCATAACTGAGCCTGCAGTGATGTCTGCTTCTGATGGGGTGTAAACCGGTGTGAGGGAGGTTGCATCATCAAAGGCTCCCGAGCCGGTGGTTGTCCATAAAATGTCACTGTAATTACTGCCTGAAGCATTCAGCAGAATGCTTTCGGTGTTGGCACATATAGCGGTATCAGCACCTGCAACTATTACGGAAGCAGCTGAAACAGAGAGTTCAAGGATGTCGGTTTTTACATCACCATCGAGGCCATTTACTGTAAGTTGAAGTGAGGCACTTCCAGCAGTGATATCGCCAGGCCCTGGTGTATAGAATGTACTTAATTGTGTGGCATCTTCAAAGGTTCCATCGCCCATTGATGTCCACATTGAACTTTCATAGTTAGTAGCAACACCATTGAGCATTACCGGTGTGTTTTCACAGGTGATGGCATCAGGGCCAGCATAAACAGTGGTTTGTAACGGAGCTGGAAAAACAATGTAATCTACCCATGCTGCGTCACTGCCATTACTTACTGAAACGTCTTTACTGTAAATCCAGCTAAAGGTAATTTCTCCGGGTTGAACCGGGAAAGCGACTCTGGTCCAGTTAACTTCCCCTGACCATTGACCGGCCATGGTTCCGTTGATGTAGAATTTCAGAAAATCGTAGCTGCTTTCTGAAGAAACTCTTACATAGAAAGAGATTGAATCTTCGTTCATTACATTGTAATCGATTTTCATTTCACTTGACTGAGAGTCATTGATATCGCCTGATTTGGCACTGTTGGCGCCTTCAAAAATCTGATCTGTTGCGATAGTCCAGGGAGCAGTACCGGCAAATTGCCAGTCAAATGTTTCAAATCCACCACTTTCAAAGTCTTCAAGAATGAGGCCAACCGGCAGGTTGAAGCTTTTGGTTGCAGTCAGCATTTGCGAAATAGCTGTGTAATTGAATGCGGCAGCATGTCCGACAGGAGTTTCAGGTGCAACCTGAATTTCAAACTGTGCAGTAACTGTATTCAGTGAACCCGGGAGAATGTCGCCTAGTTCAACATTTTGGTTCGTAATGGTAATATACTGGCTGGGTGAAGTTAACTGAGCTGTAGTGCTTTCAGCAGTATAGTCACCGGGATTAAATGTTTCAATACTGATAATGGCACTTTCTCCCGGATCGAGACGTCCGTTGGCATTTCCGGCGCCGTCGTTGATGCTGATACTTCCTGTTTGCAGAGCAGGAGCATGAGCTTCTATCATAAAGTTGCTGATAAAGGTGCTGTCAACGGCATCTGTGGCAGTTAGAGTGAAAGTTAATGCTTCTCCGTCAGGTACTTCTGAGCTTACTTCAATGGCAAAGGCTGAAGCAATTGATTTTATTTCGCCGATGGTGAAATCTCCAAATTGCTCAGTGTTGTCAGTGATTGTAACATAAGGTGATTCAGTTGAAAGAATCACTTCAACAGCAGTAGCAGGCTGATCGCCAATGTTTTCCATGGTGATATCAAGAAGTGCATTTTCCCCAAAATCAAGGAGGCCATTGTTATTACCACTGGCATCGTCAATAGTGTTGGCATTGTAAATAACCCAGGGCTGATTGGGTGGAGGCCCGGTTTGGAAAGGTGAAACATAGGTCATGGCAGTGCCTGTTCTGTTGTCAGTCCATGCAGGAAATACCCAGCGATCGCGGGCTGTAATAGCTAAATAATCGCCAAAATATCCATCAGCCAAACCGGCAATGGATTGAGGTGTAAATGATACGTCGCTCACTTTCATGTCTTCCCAGGTAGCGCCACCATCAGTTGAAGTTGAAACATAGGCTTCACACTGGGTTGAAGATACATTGCGGTCGTCATAATAAATAACACTCAGGTTTCCGTTGGCAGGGTCAGATGTAATCCATGGTAAATAATGCTGTTTGCCTTGTCCGGATGCATCCTGGTTAACTTTTACAGGAGCAGACCAGGTGCTTCCCTGATCTGTAGATTTTATCATGTAAATGTCAATGTCGTTGCCGGTATTTATACCTGGCGTTCCTGTGTTGGCCCAAGTAACATAGATGGCTCCGCGGTTGGCGCCGTTACTGATGTCTACTGTCATGGTAGGGAATGCATTTACACGCATATTTTTGCCTGTACCACTGTTACGGATACCTCTGATATTGGATATGATGCGTGTGGCTGTTTGCCAGGTTACGCCTCCGTCAAATGATTTGGCCATTCCAATAGATGACTCATCACTTGGCCAGCTATCATATATCGCCCAGATAACATAAACTTCGCCATTGGGTCCTGTATTGATATTGACACCCTGATTATGGCTGCCTGCATTGATGGCTGAGCTGATATTTACAGGTGCTGACCAGCTTACCGCGTCATTTGTCGATCTGCTGATTTCAATTTCAGTATCATTAGAACCGCCAAAATTAGTCCATGCGTCATAGAGATTACCTTCATAAGGGCTGGTAACGCTGTTGTCAATCCACATGTGGTTTTTGTCAAGCAATGAACCCCATCCTCCAGGCGAGGGTGCAACAAGGACCGGAGTCCAGCTTTGTCCCTGATTGGTTGAATAGGATACGCCCTGTCCGCCGCTGCTATGGATATAACCCACATAATAGTTGCCATTTAAACCAACAGCTGTAGCCGGGTCTCCACTGTTATTTCCGCCGGCGCCCTGAAGTTCTCCACCCCAGGTGTTTCCGCCATCAGTTGACAAAAAATCGTTGGCGCCGTATATATTTGAGGCAGGAATTCCGGTTGAATTGTTCGACTGTAATAAATGCTGGTTATTGAGCGGACTTACAAAGATTGAATTTTCACTTTGTGTGGAATTTTCTGTTGTAACTGGTACATCAGGCGAATCTTCTGATGCAACGCCACGACCATTTAGCTGGCTTCCAGTATATTTTGCAGCCGGCACTTTTGTGTCGGGAGCAACTGGCACCAGGCCAAGTGAGGCTAACCGTCTCCAGTAGGCCATATTGTCAATTCTGGTGTCGGGCTTGTATTTTGCCGGTACCGGTGAGTCGGGCAGGTACAGTTTTTTTTCCGACTCCTGTGCGATAACGCCTGATGCCGAAAAAAGCAATGCCAAAGCAATTGTGATGAGTTGTTTTGTCACGGTTTCTGTGTTAGGGTTTGTAAAAAAAATGATAATGTTCAGGTTTAGTTGATAATGATTTTTTGCACTGAGGTCGATTTTTGGTTGCTTAACCTTACAAAGTACATTCCAGCCGGAATGTTGCCTTCGTTAAACTGTATTTGTTCGCCTCCTCTTACATTCGTTTTTTCAACGATCAATTTGCCCGTCTGATCGGTAATTGTGATGGTTGAATGGTTTCCACTGCCGGCAGCAATCAATAGCGTAAACTGCCCGGCTGAAGGATTGGGATAAATGGTCATTAACGAGGATTTGACTTCTGGTGTTGAAATGCCGGTAAATGTATCTACCGGTGGAAAAATGATATTGTCAATCCAGGCGGCGTCTTCACCATTGCTCACTGATATGTCTTTTTCATACGACCATTTAAAACTATGAGTTCCTGCACTTACTGCATATGCAACCTGTTGCCATGCTTCCTCTCCTGACCATTCGCCAATTTTAACATTGTCAATATAAAACCTCAGGTAGTCATAGGATGATTCTGAGGAAACTTTGAGACAAAATTTGATGCTGTCGTTGGTTAATACTTCATAATTAACAGATAAATTTGATTTTTGATTGTCAGAAATTGCACCTGATTTTGCACAATATAATCCTTCGTACGGATTTGTCTGGCTTATTGTCCAGTTTCCATTGCCTGAAAGTTCCCAGGGATGACGGGTAAAGTCGCCTGTTTCAAAGTCTTCGGCAACCTGGCCAATTACAAAAATGTATTCTTTCTCAAGTATTACTGTTGCTTCACTTCCCTGGGTAAGAGTAAGGGTAAAAATGACTGGAGTTCCCAGGGGTGTTTGCGCAGATGCTTCAATGTTCATGAAGCTCATGTTTTCAGATGACAGGGCTGAAATGGAGACTGGATCTGTTTGCCAAAGGCTTCCATTAATAAATGGGTCGTTGCAGTGAAGTTGAGCGGTGACAGGAAGACTGTTGCTGTGTCCGGTGTTAAGAACGTTTATGTTCAGATTGAAAGTTTCACCCGGATCAGGTATTCCATTACCAGGGGCATCGTCAACAGAAGCTGTCCCGGCTTCGATAACCGGTGCATATGCCTGAATCTGAAAACTTGAGTTCCATGTTTCGTTTGAAGTTGCTGTAAGGCTAAAATCAATGATATGATTGTCGGGTATTTCATTGCTGATCAAAAGGCTGAATCCGTTTTCGATAGCTGACTGCCCGTTTGCGGCTATATTTCCGTAAGTTTCATTTGCGTCGGTAATGGTTACATAAGGATCGTCTGATGCAATACTTGCTGTTACATTCTGAGCTTCGGCCAGTCCTATGTTCCGTAAGGTAATGTTCAGTTTAAGGTTCTCTCCGAAATCGGCCAGCCCGTTGTTGTTTCCTTCGGTATCATTTATGGTATGCGACAGGTATACAACAAACGGCGATTCACCTGCAAGAAATGTTATAGTGTAATAGGTCGGAAGGCAATTGTATCCGGAAATAACAAGTTGAGCTTCTCCCGGTTCGACAATCAGTGGGTCGATAGTAACGGTGGCAGTTCCGTCTGAACCGGTGGTGCCTTTTCCGTAAAGCATTCCGTTCTTCAGTAAAGCAGCGGTAAGACCTTTGATAGGAGTTCCGTTATTTGTTACACTGATTTCAAACTGATTGGTTCCGATAGTAAGGCTTGCCGGGTAAACGGTGTTAATGTTGATGGGCTCGTTGGTCCAAATGGCCATTGCAGGGTCGCCAAGTAAATTGCAGTCGTAAAAACACCAGCGGAGTGCACCTTCTTCCCATTGCCCGGGAGCATTCACCCAGGGAGAAGTGGCGGCTTTTGATTCCGACTGGGCTTGCCCGGCACGGTTGAGGCTGTCGGTAAACATGGCATCCACAAACTCGCGGTGCAGGTGAGCTGAAGGGCCTTCGGTCTGGCCTTCGTTAAACCAGCCATAGCGGGAGTTTCCTATAAAGGCTGCCGCAAAATTTTCAATGCTGACCATTTTTTCGGCAATACAATCGCTTACGTCAAATGCTCCGCAAATACAACCATGGGTCGATATTACCGGAAAATTGTGGGTAATTCCGTTTACACCCTGGAAGTTGGCATTCGTTATGTCAGAGGTGTAAAACTTCATTACTGTTGATTCATTGGCATGTCCCACGTGGTGAATAAAATTGCGCCCGGCATTGATGGTGTTTTTTAAATCAGTGGCACTCCAGTTGTCGACTTCGTCGTAGAGTTTAACAAAGTTGTGGTCTTCGGGAATTCCTGTGGTTGTGTATCCGTTGTCATCATGGGTGCCAATCAGCAATTCAAGATAATCTGAGCCCCAGGTGTCAGGGCCTGAATAGAGGTTCTCGCCCGCCAGCAATGGATTGCGCAGCTCGCCCAGCACCGGCTGGTTTTGATATTTTGTTGTTTTGTTGATCATGGCAGCCAATTCAGCTGTATTGCTGAATGATAAGCGACCTACAGAAATTTCTGGCAGTAAGTCATCTTCTCCAATTTCACCCCATAAGTTATTGCCATTGGTGTTCCAGTTACCGTCGAGCGCTGAATAGTATAAATCGGAAGGTATATTGTTATCTTCATAAACACTGGATGATTGCACATGGCAATAAAAACCGCGATAGGCCACATGCTCAACATCACCTCCCAGTACAACATGCTCAATGCCATTTTGCTGATATTGTTCAATGATATAATTGCGGATTTTTTCAGGCATGTCAATGCCATTTGAATTGGCTTCAATAAATTGTGTGGTGGTTATTTGTGATTTCATCCCTCTGGGAAGGTACAAATCTGATAAGGCTGAAATTTGTTCAGCAAAAGCTTGTGGGGTGATAATCAATATCTGATAGTCATTTGTCGTGGTTCTTTTAACCGGATACTGATGTATAGCATCCGGATTTTGGGCTTTTTGTGCACATTTGTTGATGATTACAGGTGCCGAACTCAGGTTTTTCAATGCTTCGCGTCCTTTTGTAGTTGCGCGGGTCTCAATTCGTATGACTACCTTTTTGTAAAAGCTGATTTGGCCTTTTACGGGGTTGTATATTACCGGTGTGAAAACTGTTTGCGCGTAGCTGTAACCGTTCATAAAACGAGTTGAAAGGGTTCCGGTATGCGTTTTAGGATAAGGTTGGTTTGAGCGATAAATTTCCTGATTTTCAACCCAGGTTGACTTGCCCGGTTCCGAAATAGGCTTTGAGTGCTGAGCCGGGGCCAGGACATAATATCCGGCAAGCTCTGTTTCGTCAAATCCTTCAAAGCTGATGCTGATGGCTTCATGTCCCGGAGGTAACAGCAGATTGACTGCGTTGTATGGTAAGGCAGGTTCGCCCGCAATGCCGCTTGTGAGGGTGTTGCTGAAACGTATTTCCTGCTGCATGCCCAGGTTCTTAACGGTCGGATTGTTAAAGTAATAAACTTTTTCTATGGTCTCAGCCATTGAGCTGAATGCCATGAATGTAATCAGCAAAATTGTAAAGAAGCGTTTCATAGTCAGAAAATCAGAAGTTTTAAAAATGTGAAAAGTGAGGAGTGAATATGCACTTTCAAAATGATCTTAATCGGCGGCCGAATATACACATTTATTTAATTTCTGTCTGTTGGTGAGTAAGTTTAGTTGTAAAATCATTTTATTTTGATTGAGCATAATGCATATTTTATATCGATAGGTTTATGGTTATTTGCTTGTGCGTGGTGAAAATTTGCGCTATCCAGTTTGAAACTTTGGGCGATTTGTGGCTAGTTTTATGATATTCAGATTGATGGATTGTTGGAGTTTTAAGAATTCGTCATGGATGGGAGTCGTCTAATGGATGATGGGACTGTTATCAGAAGATATCATGTTGTTTATGGCTCCTTTGATCGAAGGATGTATGGGGTTGTTTTGTGTTTGAAAGGAGGGAAAATGCCGGTTTTACCGGGTCTGATAAATTGCAGAGGTTTTCAGGCTTTTTAAACTGACTATGGAATAAAAAAACAGGGCAACCTGAAGCTGCCCCGTTTTGTTTATCTTGTTACACTATTTACTTGCTGTCGAGTTTGCTTAAGGCATAAGCATAGGCGCCGATTGAAACGGCCTTGGATGTTCCCAGTCGGCTTATTCCAACGCCAATTCTCTTCATAGGATCGTATTTAATGCGGCGTGAGCTGAAAGGGACTTTTATTTCACGGGTGTCGCCTTCAAAAAATCTTGCAAATTCATTTTCGTCTTCCAGGTTATAGGCTTTGATTTCCATACGGTCAACGGCAGTACCAACCATTGTGGTGAAATTGGAGTTCATTTCATCAACCAGTCTTTGCAGGAAAAGGGGATAAGCTCCGGAAAGGCCTCCTCCGATCACAACCAGGCCATCAATCATGGTAATGGCATTGGCAATTGAGTCACCGGCAACTTCGGCCATCCGGTGAAAAGCAAGAATTGCAGCTTCTTTATTGCCATCACGTGTGCCCATACCAATTTCAAAAATTTCGCGTGGATTGGGGCAGGTGTCAGCATTCAGTCCGGTCACACGACAGTAAGTGCGCCTGATTCCTCTGATGCTCACATTTTCTTCAACAGTGGCGTTGGTGTGAAGTTTATTGCGCATGCGGTTAATTTCTCCCTGGGCTGAGTTGTCGCCTAAAAACAATTGCCCGCGGCTGACAATGCCTCCGCCATAACCGGTTCCAAAAGTAACTCCCAACAGGTTTTGGTAGTTTTTGGGGCTGTTGCTGGTGCTGATACGCTTGTTTATATCAGGCAACAGTCCGGCAATGGCTTCGCCGTATGCAAATAAATCGCCATCATTATTAATGTATACAGGAATGTTGAATTTTTCTTCAAGCATGGGGCCCAAAGCAACACCACCCCTGAAAGTAGGGAGGTTTTCAAGGTCGCCAATGATGCCAAGTTCATACTCTGCCGGGCCAGGAAAACAAAAACTAATGGCTACTGGCGCAGTTTTAAGTTTTGCCTTAACCTCATTAAACCCAAGAATGATTTTGTTCAACACAATTTCCAGCGTTTCGCCCTCGGCGGGTATGCTAATAGGGTCAATGATTTCCTGCTCTGCCTGAACTGCAGAGAATACAAAATTTGTTCCTCCTGCATCAAGGGTCATTACAATCCGGTTGTCAGTGTTGAATCGCATATTTATTGAATTTAAAATTAGACTTTTAGGGTTTTTCCTGATGTAGCTAAGTGTATGAATTACACGTAGCTTTTAAAATGCGAATGTACTATAAGCCTCTGTATTTTCAAAAAAAATACAGATTATTTTTGAAAAAACCGTTCGAAAGTTCAGCGTCCCTTGTGTGATGTTATTTTTACTGAAACCTGATTACACCGTTTATTCTTTTTTTACAGGCATTTTTTATTTGTTTAGTCCGGTCTTTTAGCGTTATATCAGAGATTTTCGCAAGAGATGCCAGGCTTTCTTTAAATTCGCTCAGGTTTCTATGGATTTCAGCAATGATTAAAAGGTTATAGTCTTCATCGGGATCAAGCAGTTTTAACAAAGCTTGTGCGTTATTTCTGTAGTTTTCGTCCGGTTCAAGCATAACTGTTTCATTAATTTGAAAAGGACGGGGGTTCATTTCCTGCCAAAGTTTAATGCGCAGGTAAATCTCGTCGTCGATATTGTCCTTATATATATTGTTCTCAATTGCTGACATAAGCCCTTCCTTGTCAGGGAGACTTACTTCAGGATACCTGTCTGTCGATTCGTGCTCTGATTCAGTTTTCTCGCACAGTTCTACATTAAATACGGCTCCGCATTGGTAGCATTTTGAAAATCGGGGGATATCTGGCAGCATAGGCGCCATATAATATCCGTCGGACCAGAATATGCCGCCAAAACTATTGCCTGAAATGAGGTTTGTGCGGTTGTGCAGGGCCCCGCATTCAGGGCACTTTAAAATGAATGGATGACTCAGAATCATGGATGTAAATTTATTTGCAGGTTAAACTATCCTAGTTGTTATACGGCAAATTTATTTAATTTATTTACTATGATAACAGTAAAAATAATGGCAAAAAAAAGTCCGGATTTGCCGGACTAATAATTTTGTTTTTCAATAAATCAGTACGATTCAATAGTCTTAAGTTTTTCGGAATATTTTTTTACTTCAAGTTTCTGGGTGTTTATTTTAAAACTTACATCTTCCTGATGCTTTAGATTCAGCGAAATAGCATTGTTGCTGTCTTTGATGGCATCATTGGCTTTCGAAATCCTGTTTTCAGATGCACTGATTTTCTTCAGATTTGATTTTTTTTCTTTTTGCAAATTCTTCACTTCTGATTGTACTGCTTTCTTTGAATCATCATTTGCCATTGTACTTAATTCAGTGCTTTTGGCGTCCAAAGCATTGTCTGTCACTTCAATGCTCTTTTTAACAGATGCTATTTGATAGTTTTCTTGTGCAATGGATGCATTTGAAGATTGAATCATCTCGTCAAGCTTTTTTTTATCTTTTCTGAGTGAAGCCAGTTCTTTTTCGAGATCCTTAAGTTTCGATTCCTGAGCTGAAAGTTGTTCTTCGGCAACTTCAATGTATTGGTCTTTAGAAAACTGCTTTGCCATGCTTTTCATTTGTTCATGCTCCTTGCTGTTGATACTTGTAAATACATCGCGCTGAAGTTCAACAGCAACAAAAAGCTTGACAACAGAGTCGTTGTTTTTTAAAGCGCTCAATATATTTATCGGGGTCTCTGAAATGTCTTTTAAAAGTGCCCCAAAAATGGTTATCTCACTCCCATTGATTATAGCTTTTGATTTCGAACCTTTTTCAATTGTTTTTTTCCAGTTCGCGCGCGCCGCTTCAACATTCACTTCCGGAATGTCAACCCAAATCCCGGGGCACAATGTGTTGCCGAATTTTATTGTATCATCTGTTATGGTAATTGGCTTCTGAGCCTTAGCAAGTGAAATGAAGATGAAGAAAATTACTGAAAGGTAAATGCCTGTTTTCATATTTTTATTTTATTTACTATTGTATTTGTATTTATAAACATTTGTAAAGCAAAGAAGTTTAGTTTGTTAGTGATTATCATTCCATTCACTCAGTTAAATATTGTCTGCTGGTTTTAGTTGAAGATTGATTGCCCCTGCATTTCAATTCAATAACGGTTATATTTTATTGTTTCGTCTGACAGTAAATGGGTGTCTGAATTAAGTGATGGGCGGTTCATTTAGGAACCATATTTACCCTGTTTAATTTATCAACAGATTATAGCTGTATATTCAATAGCAGGGGTATTCGTTTTTTTGAAAAATAAACTGGCTAAACCAAATTTACTGCGTATAACAAGATGATTTGAACCTATATTAAGGTTATCTTTGGCTTGTAAATATTTAGTTTCTTGGGTTTGTAATTTCTTGTGACACACATGATGATTGATGAAATAAACCAGCATTTATTTGAAAATTACGCTGATTATCTTTCAGGACTTACCATAGCCGGCGTGAGTGTCGGACTGTTTATGGCTGCTGTGCAGTTATCGGATGGCTCAATAGGCATTGCCAGTGCAGAAGCCGACCAACAGATTCATTGTTCAAAGAAAGACCGAGATTTTGGCGAATTTACGCCTCTCCGTATCTTAGGCCGGAATGTGAGCGATTTGCTTCAAAGTCCAAAGCAAACATCTTTAGTTCGGACTTTAAAGGTGGCAGTTTTAAACGCTATTTCTTCCGAGCTGCTGAAGAGTGAGCGTTACCAAGTGCTTAGCAATACCGATCCGGTTGACTTGCTTGACCTGAGCGGGCTAAAAACCATTACAATTGTAGGGGCTTTTCAGAGCTATGTCAGGAAAATTGCTGCAACCCGTAACCATCTGCATGTGCTTGAGCTGAACGAACAGGCTCTGATGCCTGAACATCGCCGGTATTTTGTACGTGCCGGTGAGTATGCTAAGGTATTGCCTGATTCTGATATGGTGATAATCACAGGACTTACACTGGTTAACAATTCACTCGGTCATCTGCTTGCCAGTTGCAATAAAAATTCAACAATTATTGTTACAGGTCCTTCGAGCAGTGTCCTACCTGATGTGCTTTTTAAGCATAATGTAAGCATGTTGGGTGGAACCCGGATTATCAAACCTGAGTTGGTAATGCCCTTGATTGAACAGGGGGCTGCAGGCTATCATCTGTTTGAGTATTGTGCTGAAAAAATCTGTGTGTTGAACAAAAGTTAATCTTCTATATTGGTTTTCAGAATTTTCCCGACAGATTTTCCTGCGCAATTCTTCTCTTATTTGGGATTTTGCTCATCTCAAATAACAAATCGCCTCCGGCCATTAAGTCCTCATGCGTGATGTAGAGTCTGGTGTATGGTTTCCCGTTTAAGAAAATACGCTTTATGTAAATGTTTTCTTTGGTCAGATTTTTGGTGCGAATGGTGAATTTCCGGCCATTTTCAAGGTGCAGGATCGCTTCGTTCACCGAAGGGCTGCCCAATGCATACTCATTACTTCCGGGGCATACAGGATAAAATCCCAAAGCACTGAAAATATACCAGGCCGACATCTGGCCGCAGTCATCGTTTCCGGGAAGCCCTCCTGGCTCAGGAGCATAGAGATTGTCCATTATCTGGTGAACCCGCTGCTGGGTTTTCCATGGCTCGCCGGCATAGTTGTATAAGTAAGGAATGTGATGACTGGGTTCATTGCCATGTACATAATTTCCAATAATACCGCGTTTGTCAATATCCTCTGACTCTTCAATATGCTTCTCGTCAAGCTGCATGGTAAACAGTGAGTCAAGATGGGCAGCCATTTGTGTGTTCCCTCCGGCCCATTCAATCAGCTTTGCCGGGTCATGAGGTACATAAAGCGAATAATTCCAGGCATTGCCTTCAATAAATCCTTGACCTTCGGTTTTTAGCGGGTCAAAATCTTTCTGCCATGACCCATCTGAAAGTTTTGGCCGCATAAAGCCACTTGTGCTGTCATAAATTTGCTCAAAAGAGCGGGCCCGGCGGTTATAAATGCCGGCAAGTCCTCTGTGTCCTGATTTTTGGGCCATTTGAGCAATGCACCAGTCGTCGTAAGCGTATTCAAGAGTTTTCGATGCCGCATTGGATGTCAGGTCAGCCGGAGCATAACCATATCCGATATAGTCGCCTAACCCATCATACAGAGCATAGGTTGCACTTGCATCCATTGCTTCGAGCGCTTCAGCTGCATCAAAACCGCTAATTCCTTTTACATATGCATCGGCAATTACAGAAACGGCATGGTAGCCGGTCATACACCAGTTTTCATTAGCCTGATGTGACCAAACCGGAAGGATTCCATGGACACTTTGCCTGCGGTGTGCCAGCATGGAATTTATCATATCTGATGTTCGCTCTTGCTCAATTATTGTGAATAGGGGGTGTAATGCCCTGTATGTATCCCAAAGTGAAAAAGTTGAGTAGTTTGTAAAATCCTTGCTTTGATGTATGTTTTGATCCAGCCCGCGGTATTTCCCATCTGCATCCATGTATATTGTTGGCGATAAAAACGCATGGTAAAGACTGGTGTAGAAATTTTGTTTGAGGGCTTCTGTTCCCGATACCTGTATTTTAGCCAGCTCTTTATTCCATAATCCGGCAGCCGCCAGTCTTATTTCGTCAAAGTCGAAACCCGGAATTTCAGCCTGCAGATTGTGCAAAGCCCCTTCGGTACTTACTCCTGAAATGGCAAACTTAACTTTGAGCTGTTCACCGGCCTGCATTGAAAACCGAAACCAGGCTTTGATGTTTTTACCTGCCATTTCGGGAAAGTTTTCCTTTTCATTGAACTTACGATAAAAACCCCGGTATAAAAGAGGCTCTTCATTTTCGTAGCCATAGTTGCTGATGGGTTTCGATAAAACCATGGCAAAATAAATGGTCCGTGTTCTTGCCCAGCCGCGGGTTTGCCGGTAACCGGTTATCAATGTGTCATTTTCAACACGTATGAATTGCCAGATGTTTTTACCCGGGTAATTGTATATACCGGCTGTCAAGTCCAGTATAAGATTTGTTTCACCTGATTTTTCATAAGTATATTGGTGAAATCCTGCTCTGGCAGTAGCGGTAAGTTCAGCCTGAATGTTATAATCGTCCAGTATTACTGAATAGTATCCCGGTGAGGCTTTTTCCTTTTCATGCGAAAACCGGCTTCTGTATCCGCTGTCAGGGTTGTCTTTTGTTCCCGGGTTAAGCTTCAATTTGCCAGTGGTTGGCATCAAAAGAAAATCACCGAGATCGCTATGGCCGGTTCCCGAAAAATGAGTGTGGCTGAATCCGCAGATTGTTTTATCATTATACTGATAGCCAGCACAATAAGCGTAAACTTCTTTGTTGTATCCCTGGCCTGTTGAGTAAGAAATGGTATCGGTATCGGGGCTGAGTTGAACCATCCCGAAAGGGACTGTTGCTCCGGGGAAAGTATGCCCCATGTGATCAGTGCCAGTAAACGGGTTTACATAATCAATGGCTTGCTGCGCCTGAACTATATAGCTGGATATTACAAGCAAAGAAAAAAGAAGGTGTTTCATCGGAAATTATTTTAACTGGCGCAAACTTAATCAAAAGACGGCTAATTGTTTGCTTTTCACTATTGAGTGAGCCTTATTTTGAGTTGAGTGCGGGCGTTTTCAGGCTTGCTGTTGGATGAATGTCAATTTTTTTTCTGTCCGGACTCAATCCGTAAAATTTTATCCTTAACTTTCGTACATATAAATTTGCAATAGAGATGTTTGGTATTTAATGTAAAATTTAATTCTGGTTCTACAAAATGGCAAAAGTAGTTGTATTGGGCGCTGGTATTGCAGGTCATACCGCAGCCGCATTTTTACGCAAAAAACTGGGGAAGCAGCACGAAGTGGTTGTTGTTACACCCAACTCTTATTATCAATGGATACCTTCAAACATTTGGGTTGGGGTTGGCAGAATGACCGTTGATCAGGTCAGGTTTAAACTGGAGCCTTTATACAAACGATGGGGCATTGATTTCAGGCAGGCCAGGGCTTTGAGTATTCATCCGGAAGGAGATGCCGAATCGGCCAGGCCTTTTGTCACTATTGAATATACAACTCAGGAAAAGAAATCGCAGACCGATAAGGTAGATTACGATTTTTTGGTAAATGCGACAGGCCCTAAACTTAATTTTGATGCAACCGAAGGTCTGGGCCCCGGTAAGAATTCTGTTTCTGTTTGCTCTTACGATCATGCAGCTCATGCATGGGAAAAACTGCAGGAGTCATTTGCAAAAATGGAAAATGGTGAAAAACAACGTTTTGTAATAGGTACCGGTCATCCTATGGCTACCTGTCAGGGCGCAGCATTTGAGTATATTCTGAATGTAGCTTTTGAAATCAGAAAACGAAAGCTTGACCATCTTGCCGAAATAACATGGTTAACCAATGAATATGAACTTGGCGATTTTGGTATGGGAGGTGCCTATATAAAAAGAGGAGGATATATCACTTCTACCCGTGTATTTGCTGAGTCGTTTCTTGGCGAAAACGGCATTAAGTGGGTTAAACGAGCTGGTGTGAAAAAGGTGGAAGCAGGTGTTATTCATTATGAAACCCTGGATGGAGAGGAAAATAAGATCGATTTTGATTTTTCGATGCTGATTCCAGCCTTTGCAGGGGTAGGTATCAAAGCTTTTGACAAAACCGGGGCCGATATTTCATCGGTGCTTTTTGCTCCTAATGGCCTTATGAAAGTAGATGCAGATTACACCCCCAAACCGTTCGATGACTGGAGCGCTGCTGATTGGCCTGAAACTTATCAAAGCCCGGCATATCATAATATTTATGCACCAGGCATTGCTTTTGCTCCGCCTCATGCCATTTCAAAGCCAATGACCAGTAAAAACGGAACTGCCATTTTCCCTTCACCTCCGCGAACCGGTATGCCTTCAGGAGTAATGGGTAAAATTGTGGCTGAAAATATTATCAATGAAATTAAAACCGGAAAACAGGAGTTTAAACACAGGGCAAGTATGGGCAAAATGGGTGCAGCCTGTATTGTTTCTGCCGGTTATGGCATGCGCCGGGGTGCTGCAGCTACCATGACTGTGCATCCGATTGTGCCTGATTGGGAGAAATATCCTGAATATGGCCGTGATATTAAATATACCATGGGCGAAGCCGGTTTGGCCGGCCACTGGATGAAATGGTTTATGCATTATATGTTTTTGCATAAAGCCAAAGGCTATCCATTTTGGTGGCTGCTGCCTGAATAGCAATTAGCTGAGTAATGCACCATGGCCTCTTACGGCAGCTTGAAAAATGGTGCACATCTGGCTTATTCCATTTGCATTAAATTCATTTTTCCGTTGAATTCAATAAAAAACTGTACAATGAAAAACAAAACTATAAAAGCATATTCAGACGAATCTTATCCCCCGTTTCCAACCAGGAGTACTCTTTTCTGGAGACGGTTTATGCCCTGGCAAGCCATCAGATTTTTTGTGCTCAATCTCAGAATTATTAAAATTGTGGTTGGCGGACACTCGTAAAATTAAAATTTGATGCATTGCTTGTTATTGTATTGAAATACGGTAAATGCATCATGGAATGATGGCAGTCCGGAATTTCCGGTGAATGATTTGTCAGGTCAGTTGTTGGTCTCAGTGAGCTTCCAGCCAGTTATTCCCGGTGCTCATTTCAACTTCAACCGGCACATCGAGCTCAAGGGCTGATTTCATCAGCTTTTCGATGATAGGCTTTACCATTTCAAGTTCCGGCTTGTAAATATCAAACACCAGTTCATCATGAACCTGAAGTATCATTTTTGACTTCAGGTTTTTTTGTGTAAACTCGTTGTGAATGTTAATCATGGCAATTTTAATCATATCGGCTGATGAGCCCTGAATAGGCGCGTTGATGGCATTTCGCTCGGCAAATCCCCTGACAATGGCATTGTTCGAGTTGATGTCGCGCAAATAGCGACGGCGTTTTTTCAATGTTTCAACATAGCCGTTTGCTTTTGCAAAAGCGATGGTATCGTCCATGTATTGTCTTATTCCGGGAAACCGGTCAAAGTATTGGCTGATGATATCAGCTGCTTCGCGGCGAGGAATGGCCAGTTGCTCTGAAAGCCCGAATGCAGAAATGCCGTATATAATTCCAAAGTTAACCGTTTTGGCGTTTCGGCGCATGTCTCTGCTTACTTCTTCGATACTTGTATTGTATATGCGGGCTGCCGTAGCAGTGTGAATGTCAAGTCCTTGCCTGAAAGCTTCCTGCATTGCTTCGTCTTTGCTCATATGAGCGATGATTCTCAATTCAATTTGCGAGTAATCAGCCGATAGCAAGGTAAATTCTTCATTTCTGGGAATAAATGCCTTTCTGATTTCTCTGCCCCGTTCAGTACGGATAGGTATATTTTGCAGATTAGGATTGTTGGAACTGAGACGGCCTGTGGCGGCCACTGCCTGATTAAATGATGAATGTACTCTTCCCGTGCGCGGATTCACCAACAAGGGTAAAGTATCAACATAAGTTGACTTAAGTTTTGTGAGCGAACGATAATCAAGGATTAACTGAACAATTGGATGTTTATGAATAAGTTTCTGAAGAATTTCCTCGCCGGTTGAATGCTGCTTGGTTTTGGTCTGTTTGGGGTTTTCTGATAAACGCATGCGGTCAAACAATACCTCACCTAATTGTTTGGGTGAAGCAATGTTAAAACGTTCTCCGGCATGTTGGTAAATTTCATTTTCAACCTGTCTGATTTCAGTTTCAAGACCGGCAGAGTATGTGTTCAGGTTTTGTGTATCAATTTTTATTCCTTCGGCTTCCATTGATGCCAGCACTTTTACCAGCGGAACTTCAATTTCATCAAAAAGCTGTCGTGTAGCTGTTTGTTCGAGCATTGGCTCCAGTTTTTGGCGGAGCTGGAGCGTGATATCTGCATCTTCTGCAGCATATTCTTTGATGCTTTCCAATTCTACCTGACGCATATTTTTTTGGTTCTTCCCTTTCTTCCCAATCAGACTTTCAATAGAAACCGGTTGGTAATTAAGGTAGGTAAGCGAAAGGTAATCCATATTATGCCGCAAATCAGGTTCGACCAGATAATGGGCAAGCATAGTGTCAAACATGGGGCCATTCACGCGGGTATCGTACCAGCTCAGCACTGCAATGTCAAACTTGAGATTTTGCCCTGTTTTTTCGATGGACTGGTCTTCAAGTAAAGGTGAAAATTCTTTTACAATCTCAAGAGCCTGAGCATAATTATCTGGAACAGGCACATACCATGCCTCGAAAGGCTCAATACAGAAAGACATTCCGACCAGCTCTACATTGTTAACATCCAATCCTGTGGTTTCTGTGTCGAAGCAGAATGCTCCGGCGGTTTTAAGCCGGCTGATAAGTGCTGCCCTTTTTTCAATGGTGTCAACCAGGTGGTATGTATGAGGCGTGTTCTCAATGGTTCTCACATCTGATTCAACAGGCAGTATTTCTCCCATTGCACTGAATAAATCAGGTGTTGAGGATGATGAAGCAGCTCCGGTAAAGTCAGCTCCGGCTTCTGCCAATGAAATATCTGTAAAGACTCTTTTTGCAAATGTGCGAAACTCCAACTCTTCGAGCAGTTGCTTAAGTTCAGCAACATCAGGGCTTGTGAGTAATAATGCATCAGGGTTAAAGCTAATGGGCACATCAAGGATGATAGTGGCCAGTTGCTTGGACATGAGTGCCTGTTCTGCGTAAGTTTTTACTTTTTCGCGCATTGATGCCTTTTCAATTTTATCGGCATGGGCAATCAGGTTTTCTATTGTATCATACTCTTCAAGTAACTTGCGGGCGGTTACCTCTCCAACCCCGGGAATGCCGGGGATATTGTCAGAAGCATCGCCCCAGAGACCTAACATATCAATGACCTGTTCGGTCCGTTTTACACCAAATTTTTCGCAAACTTCCCTGATGCCCATAACGACTGGTTTTTCACCGGGTTTGCCAGGCTTATATTGCCATACATTTTCATTTACAAGTTGCCCGAAGTCCTTATCGGGTGTCATCATAAATACTTGAAACCCTGTTTTACCTGCTTCAGTGGCCAATGTGCCGATGACGTCATCGGCTTCAAAGCCATCAACTGCCAGTATAGGAATGTTAAAGGCTTTAATCAGCCTTTTAATATATGGTATGGCAGAGGCAATATCTTCAGGCATGGCTTCGCGGTTTGCTTTGTATTCGGCAAATCCCTCGTGCCTTACTGTAGGAGCCTGTGTGTCGAAGGCCACGCCAATATGCGTGGGTTTCTCGTTTTTTATGACATCATAAAGCGAATTGGCAAATCCCAGAACAGCAGAGGTGTTGAGTCCTTTTGAGTTGATGCGCGGATTTTTATTGAGAGCATAATAGGCTCTGTAAATCAGTGCCATGGCATCTAAAAGGAATAGCTTTTTTGGGGGATTTGACATAAATAGGAGGTTTTATTGATTTTTGTATAAAGAATAATGCTGTGAATGACTGCTCACACAAAAGTACTAAACAAGTGAAACAGTTTGAAGGTAAAATGCCTGAAGATGATATCGGCCTGTTTGCCGAGGCCTGAGTTTAGGGCCAGAATATCATCGGGGTGCCGGGTTGAATGGCATTGATTCCGGCCAAATCAGTGAAATTATATTGAATTTCAATTTTACTTTCTAAGGAAAAAGGTGACCTCAAATGCAGTGAAAATGACGTAAAGAATAAAAAAACTGATAATAAAGTTAACCGCATCAGGTTTATTGGTGAAAGCATAAACAACAATAACGATGAGGTAGCCCAGCAGTCGGATTATGGAATTTGCCATGAATGCTGTAACAAAACCGGAGGGAGTGCTTTCAATTTTTTTTTGCAAAAAATAAAATGAAATCAAAGTTGCGGCAGTGAAGAATACGAGAAGATAGGGTAGGGCAGGGCTAATAAATGAAGGTGGAATTACCAGCATGGCTGCTATAATTGCCATACCGGTAATGGTTGCCATAATCAGCAGCTGCTTTGAAAACAATCTTAATTTCTGATTCATTGATTTATTTATTGATGTCAGTTATTTCTTTAATAAGCAACCAGATTGATCCGGCAACAGCAATAAGAGAGAAAAGGATTGTAAAAATGGGTATACCCAGATTTAACCATTCATCGGTAAGATAACCGCCAAACGCACCCACGGCAATCAGCACACCCATTTGTACAGCCAGGGCTGAATACCTGGCGTAATTGGCCATAGGGTTGCGCCCTGGTTTATGCTTCCTGTGGTTTTTCGGCATACATTATCGGCGCTTCCTGTTGGTTCTGATTGTCCATGCTGCATGAACCATTAAATTTTGCGCCCGGTTCTATGGCCAGTTTGCTGGTGTATATTTCACCTGACACAACGGCGGTGGCTTTAAGTGAAAGAAGTTCTTTTACGATAATCGTTCCGGAGGCCCGGCCTTCGATATCAGCATTGATACATTTAATTTCACCTTCTATGGAGCCGGTAGAGCCTAAAATTACTTTTCCTCCGGCTTCAACATTGCCATTTAATGAACCATCGATTCTTATATTTCCATTTGATTGTATGTCGCCGGTAATAAATGTTCCTGATTGAATCAGGTTGGCTGATGATGGAGGCTCGGGTATTGTGTTCTTGGCCATGTTGGTACTTGTGTTTTAAAACGAAAGAAAGTTAATCTTTCAAATAGTTTTTATTGAAAAACTGCAGGTATGCATCCGTGTTTTTTTCTTTAAAGAAAACCGGATAGTTTTCAGCAGAAATAAGGAACTGTACAAATGTACCTTCTTTTATGCCTGAAAATACATATTTGTCTTCCTTTATTCCATTAAAATAGCGCTTCGCTTTGTCCAGATCGCCGAAGCTGCTGATGGTTATCATTTGCCGGTTGTTGTCAAGTAATACACTGTTGACCTGTAGGTTGTCAACGCTGTAATTTTTTGTATTAAAATCAGTAATTCTGACTTTGGTTCCATAAACATTAACAGCAGACCCATCCACCACCAGGGCATAAAAATGGGTGGCAGTTGTGTTTACTTTATACATAGAGTAATCAAGGGGCTTTGCTTCGGCCTGACCATTTGAGGAGTTGCTTTCTCCTTCTTTCAATGCTGTTATGCTGCCATCGGGGCTAACAGGCCCAAGTAATCTGCGTGCCATGTCAACTACATCGCTTGCAGGGTAAAGCGCTATTAACCTTGTAAGTTCCGCTTTCATGGTATCAGCATTTTCGGTTTTCCCGCGCGAAAGAGCTCTGATGAAAGCGAATTTAGGCATCAGATTTACATCGGTGTATTTTGAGAGTGCTTCGTTGCTGTATATGATGGCTGTTCTGAATTGCTTTCTTTCAAAGGCAACATATGTTTCTTCATATAATGATTTTACCCTGTTGCGGATGGCTTCCAGCTCAACATTATAATTCGGGTCAATCAGTATTTTTGCATAATCGCTCTCCGGAAAGTTCTGAATAATCAGATCTTTGTGATATGACATTCTTGTTGAGTCGCCCATATCACGAAAGGCACGGTATAAATGATAATTGGCCTGAAGAGCGTTTTTGTCTTCAGGAAACCTGGTAATCAACTGGTGAAACGACTCGATTGCTTTAGGTTTGTCAAACAGCTCTTCCAGGAAAATAATGCCTGAATTAAACAGCCCGTCAGCAATTAAACCATTACTGGCCGTTAATTTTTCAGGAGTTGTAGGTAAGTCTTTCAGGTAGGTAGCGCGGTTTTTCATGTCTGAGCTGCCTTTGCCTCCTTCGGATGCTGTTTGCGTTGAATCAGCCGGAGATTCTCCCGATTCATCAGCAATTGGTTCGATATTCACCTCTCGCTTGTTGCTCAGACGCCAGTTGTCTTCCAGCCTTCTTCTGCCCCATTTGCGCGTAAACTCGCTGAAGCCCATGCTGATAGCTGATGGGTTGTAAAAATACCAACCACCTCCGCCAACTGATGTAGTACCTTTGGTCGGATCAACAATTTGCCGGCCCTGAAGTCCTACGCCTGACATCATTGCGAGCTTTTCCTCTTCTTCTTTTCTTTTAGCTTCTTCTTCTTTTTTGATGTATTCGGCAATTGCCTTGTCAATTATTTTATTTCTTTCTGCTTCAGGCATTCCGGCAAGGTTTTGCAAACTATCCTGCACATGGATTGTTTGCAGGTTGATCACCAGTCGGGTGAGGATGTCGGTTTTTTCTGCAATTTTTTCGTAGTCCGGAAAGTCTTTAGGCAGAAACATCATGGCACTGTCGTAATAGGCCTGCGCCAGCCTGTAATCAGGCCTTTTAAAATATTTATCGGCCAGCCTGAGCGAAGAGGTTGACTTTTGGTAGTCATTTGAAACACTGCTGGCAACTGACTTGCGAAGGTATTGAACTTCGAGAGTGTCGTTTTTGTCTTTCAATGCGATTTCGGCCAGGGCAAAATAAATCTGATCGTTAAAATCCTTGTTTTTGGCGTCTCGCAGCATTTTTTCGAGTTCCTTAACAATGAGCCTTTTATCGCCGCTGTTGGCATTGTAAACTCTTGCCAGGTTGATGCGGGCATTAAAAGCCATTTCAAAAGAAGCCGAACCTTTAATCACCTTTGTATAATATTCGCCTGAACGGTTGTCCTTACCTTCCTTTTGATAAATCTGGCCCAGGATAAAGTTAATGCGTGTGCGGAGTTTTCCGTTTGAGTTAAGAGGTATGGCTTTTTCAAGAAATTCGCGGGCTTGTCCATATTTTCCCTGTGCAATAAACATATCAGCATAAGCAAGGGGTAAATCTTTGCGAACAATCCAGGGAAGTAATTGCCCGACAGATTCAGAAGAGATCAGATCATAAGTAGTGATGGCCTTGTCGTATTGCTTCAACTGTTTATAGGTGCGTCCCATCCAGAGCATGGCTTCGTATTTAACGGGCTCGTCGCTATATTGACGGCTAACATATTCAAAGGCTCTGCGGGCTGCATTGTAATCCTGTTTGTAAAAATTGGCTTTCCCTATCAGCATATAGCTGTATATCACCCATCTCACATGTTCCTTCTTGTCGAAAACCATGGAATGACGCTGAATGACCTTTGAGGCTTTTTCAATAGCTCTGTCCATATTTGGATTGATGGCCTGGGCATTGCTTTGTGTGCCGAAATTATAAACCGGCAAAACCGATGTGTAATTATCGCGGGCACTTTTTCTGAGTTCAGATATACCATCTTTAAGGCTTTCATTTCCGTTCCAGTATGCATTATAATGCGCTGTAAGGTTATGATAAGCTCTTCTGGTAAATGTATTCTTCTTGGTTGAACAGGCTGTTACCAACAAAAGGCTTGCGAATGCCCAAAGAAATATTGTACGGGGTTTAATTAAATTTGCAGTCAAGGATATACCGGTTTACAGTTCCATTAATTAACTGATAATTTGCAAAAATATTTTATTTTTTCGAATCGGACTGTGCCAAACGCAAATATATGTCTGTTTCTGCAAATATGAAAGGCTAAAATTATGGAAGCAGAGTTGTTAAGGAAGCAGATTAATTACTGGTGTTGGCTTTCAGATGTCTTTATTTATGAAGGGCAATCTGATATTGATTATGCAAAGTTAAAGGCTTAAACTTCATGGCAGTACTTTTTTTCCGATATTTGCAGCTGATTAGAATTTTTATACCGTTTACATGGCTTCTAGAAAATCCGGCGTGAATGCTGATGCTGAGAAAAAAGTCCGCTGGTACCACAAACTCAGGGATAAATACAGGCTCATCATTCTGAATGAAGACACTTTTGAGGAAAAACTTTCCTTCAGGTTGTCGCGTCTGAATGTGTTTGTAGTTACAGGTATGCTGGCCATCATCCTGGTTTTTCTTACTTCCTATCTCATAGCTTTTACTCCGCTTCGCGAATATATTCCCGGGTACAAGGATACCAATATTCAAAAAGATTTGTACGAATTGCAGCTGAAGTCAGACTCTATTGAACAGGCCGTAAGAGCAAAGGATTTGTATATTAACAATATGCGCAGGGTTTTGCTTGGTGAGGAGCCTTCTGATATCTCTGCTGAGCAACCAAAGTTGGATTCTGTAGGGCGTGCCCGGTACGCTGGCATCGATAATAAAAAGTCTAAAGATGATTCATTACTCAGGGCTGAATACGAAGCACAAAATCTTTATAATCTGAAAGTTGGTGAAAAGGATGCGGTTCGCCGCAATCTGCCGTTAAGCAAGCTTAATTTCTTTACACCGCTTAAAGGTTCTGTTACCAATAAATTCAATGCTTCACAGCAGCATTATGGAGTTGATATTGCAGCTGCACGAAATGAAGCCGTAAAGTCAACTTATGACGGAACGGTTATTTTCTCGGAATGGACTGCTGAAACCGGTCATGTAATTGCCATTCAGCATGCCGGCAATGTCGTGTCTGTTTATAAGCACAATTCAGTGCTCTTGCGTAAACAGGGTGCGTTTGTGAAAGCAGGTGAGTCTATTGCAATAGTGGGCGAATCAGGCGAATATTCAACAGGTCCGCATCTGCATTTTGAACTGTGGATCAACGGTTCGCCAGTTGATCCTGAAAATTACATGGTTTTTTGATTTAAAGCATATTCAATTGAAAAAGCGTTTGGCAATACTTGGGTCTACCGGCTCAATTGGTACACAGGCTCTTGAAGTGGTGAGACAACAGCCTGAAAATTTTCAGATTGAAGTGCTTTCTGCATTCAACAGTGCAGGGCTGCTGATTGAACAGGCTGTGGAATTTAAACCCAATGCCGTTATAATTGGGGTACCTGATCTTTATGATAAAGTTGCCTCTGCTTTGCAGCCTCTTGATATAAAAGTGTATGCAGGTGAGGATGCTTTGTGCCAGATTCTGGAAATGGAATCTATTGACATGGTGCTGGTTGCATTGGTTGGCTATGCCGGCCTTAAGCCTACCCTCAGCGCCATTGCTGCCGGAAAGCAAATTGCCATTGCCAATAAGGAAACTTTTGTTGTGGCAGGCGAACTGGTTACCCGTTTGGCGCAGCAAAAAGGTGTGAATCTGTTCCCTGTCGATTCTGAGCATTCCGCAATTTTCCAGTGTATGGCCGGCGAGTTTCAGAATCCTATCGAAAAAATATATCTTACTGCCTCTGGAGGCCCTTTCAGAGGGAAAACACATGAGTTTCTTTCTACTGCAACCAGGGCCGAAGCATTAAAGCATCCAAACTGGAATATGGGCTGCAAAGTTACCATCGATTCAGCTACACTGATGAATAAAGGGCTGGAGGTAATTGAAGCCCGTTGGTTGTTTGGGGTGCCTGCTGATAAAATTGATGTGGTGGTGCACCCTCAGTCAGTCATTCATAGTATGGTTCAGTTTGAAGATGGCTCCATAAAGGCTCAGATGGGCCTGGCCGATATGAAACTCCCCATTCAGTATGCACTGTCTTATCCAACACGTTTAAAAACACCAGGCGCTCGTTTTAATTTTGCTGACTATCCGAATTTAACTTTCGAAAAGCCGGATACTGAAAATTTCCGGTGTCTGAGTCTTGCTTATGAAGCGCTTCGTACAGGAGGCAATATGCCCTGTGTGTTAAATGCGGCTAATGAAATTGCAGTCAACAGCTTTCTAAAGGATAAAATTGGTTTCCTGGAAATTCCAGACATCATTGCATCATGCATGGCTAAAGTACAGTTTATTGCTAAGCCTGATATTGAAGCCTATGCTGCCACAGATAAGGAAACCAGGGCCTTGGCTTCCAGCCTGGCCGGACATTCTCCAGCTTAGCTTTTAAACCTTCACCCAAAAATATTGTTTAGTCAAATTAATTAATCTTTCAGACGTTCAAATGGAAATTCTCGTAAAAGCCGCCCAATTATTGCTTAGCCTCTCTATACTGGTTATTTTTCATGAATTCGGGCATTTTATTACAGCTAAAATATTTAAAACACGTGTTGAAAAGTTTTATCTTTTCTTCGATCCATGGTTTTCATTGTTTAAGTTTACCAAGGGAGAAACTGAATATGGTCTTGGCTGGCTTCCATTGGGTGGCTACGTCAAGATTTCAGGAATGATTGATGAATCAATGGATAAGGAGCAAATGGCCTTGCCTCCCCAGCCATATGAATTTCGTAGCAAGCCATCGTGGCAGCGCCTGATTATTATGCTTGGGGGCGTTTCGGTAAATATCCTGCTTGCCATTGCCATTTATGTGGGAATGCTTTGGGCCTGGGGCGAGCAGTATTTGCCTACTTCTGAAGTAAAGTATGGTATAGTCGCCGATTCAGTCGCTCAGGAAATGGGGTTGCGGAATGGCGATAAGATATTGTCGGTTGATAATGAGAAAGTTGAAGACTTTTTCAAAATTCCGGGAAGGATTATTCTGGATAATGCCAAAACCATTCAGGTCGAACGCAATGGTGCGCCTTACACGGTTCAAATTCCCGAAGGTTTTTTGGCCAAACTGCTCAAACACCAGTCGCCTGATTTTATTAATGCCCGTATGCCATTTGTTGTTGAAGGCTTTTCAAAAGGTTCAGCTGCTGAAGCTGCCGGAGTAAAAGCCGGCGACAGAATTATTGGTATAAACGATACACTGGTAGCCTTTTTTGATGAATTCAGAAACGTGATTCCGGCTTACAAATCACAGGAAATCAGTTTAAAGGTTGTGCGAAATGCCGATACGCTCAAGTTAAATGTAATGGTTCCTGAAACCGGACTTATCGGAGCGTTTACCAATCCAGCCAAACATTTTAATTTCAGCGATAAAAATTATTCTTTGTTGGCTGCTATCCCGGCCGGATTTGCCAAAACCTGGAGGGGCGTTGGTAATTACCTTAAACAATTGAAGCTTTTATTCTCTCCTGAGGTTAAAGCCTACGAATCTGTTGGTGGTTTTATTACGATTGGCAATATTTTCCCATCGGTTTGGGATTGGCAGGCTTTCTGGAGCCTTACTGCTTTTCTCTCCATTATGCTGGCAATTTTAAATGTATTGCCTATTCCGGCTCTTGATGGTGGCCATGTGATGTTTCTGATGTATGAAATGGTAACTGGCCGTAAACCTTCTGATAAATTCCTTGAGTATGCTCAGATTGTTGGAATGGTGCTTTTATTTGCCCTTCTTATTTTTGCCAATGGGAATGATATTGTAAAGCTCTTCAGGTAGCCTGAATCTGCAAACGGATGAAAGCAGACATGACAGGATTTAATATTCCTTCATGTCTGTTTTTTTGTAGTGCAATTTTTTTGCAATAAAATGTGCGAGAGCGATCCATGACAGGATGATGGCTTTGGTACAAAATCATTGCTTTTGCCAGTTTTTTTGGGCGGGCAATTCCAGGGTTGAAAAAATCAGAAGGCAACTTCATTGCGATGTGAAGCAAGTTGTTGCCTGTTTTTATCTCAGGGTAATGTCATTTTGTTTTCTCTGTGAACCCAATGGCAGATAAGATCCATTTCAGATGTGGAGATCAATTATCACCAGCCTGATATTACATGGCTGGCTTCAGGCTATTGGATGAATTTCAGAAAGGGTTTGTATGAAGTTTAGTCCTCCAGTTTGTCTTTTAGCGATTTAAATCCTTGGCCAAGTATTTCATTGGCATCCATTACTGTGACAAAAGCCTTTGGATCAGTTTTGTTGATAAACTCTTCAAGCATTGCTAACTCGCGGCGATTTACAACAGTAAAGATTACTTTTTTACTGGTGCCGTTATACATGCCTTCCCCATTCAGAAAAGTTCCGCCGCGATTGAGGTCATTGATTATCTTATCGCGAATGGCTTCATGTTTATCCGATACAATTAATATTGTTTTCTCATATGAAACACCTGATAAAACAGCATCAATAACTTTGCCCATCACAAAAATGGTAATCCATGAGTAAAGAGGTATGCGCCAATCGCCAAAAGCGATAAAACCAAATAATACGATAACAGAATCAACGCCCATCATTAACTGTCCGAGGGGCAGATGAGTATATTTGGCAAGTATCATGGCAATAACATCTGAACCGCCTGAAGTGGCTTTAGATTTAAAAATGAGCCCTACACCTACGCCAACCAGCGCGCCGCCAAATATGGACGAAAGAAGCGGATCATTTTCGACCAATGGTTTTAATTCTGAAAAATAGGAAAGTACATCAACAAAAACTGAAGTTGAAATGAAACCCGTTACTGTTTTTGCGCCAAAACGCGGACCCAGAATGCGGGTTCCGATAATGGTAAGTGGTATGTTAAACGCGAGCGCTGTCATGCCCACCGGTAGCCCAAGCAGATGGTGAAGGACAATGGAAATGCCATATATGCCACCCGGAACAATTTTATAAGGGACAATAAAATACACATAGCCCACTGATACAATCAACGTGCCTGCAATAATCAGTGAATAGGCTATAAACCACTTTTTGGTAAAGAGCTTTTCCTTTTGTAAAAAAGCCATGTATGAGAAGTTAGATTTAAGTTTCTGTTGTTTGTGAATTCGGTTTTTACTCGGAAATTTTCTCTTTCAACGACTTAAACCCTTCTCCAAGAATTTCGTTAGCGTCCATCACTGTAACAAATGCTTTAGGATCAACCTGATGAATGTATTCTTCAAGAATAGCTAACTCGCGACGATTAAGAACGGTAAAAATGATGGTTTTTTCTGAATTGTTAAACATCCCTTTACCGGGGATATAAGTTCCGCCCCGGCGTAAATCATTGATGATCTTATCTCTGATAAGTTCGAATTGATCAGAGATGATAATCAGGCTTTTGTCATAGCTGACACCCTGCATGGTAATGTCAATGACTTTGCCGGTTACAAAAATAACAATCCATGAATACAAGGGGATTTTCCAATCCTGAAAAACAACCAAAGCAAGAAGAACAATGGCCGAGTCAACGTAAATCATAAGCTGGCCAAGTGGTAAGCGGGTGTATTTGGCAATAATCATGGCTACAATGTCGGAACCGCCTGAAGTAGCCTTGGATTTAAATATCAGTCCCAGTCCAAAACCAATCAGCACTCCGCCAAACACACAGGCCATAAGGATGTCGTCTGCCAGCCCCAGGGGGTCTTGTTCACCAACCACCATAGTTAGCAGATCCATAAAAACGGAGGTTAAAACAAATCCAAGGACAGTTTTAACGCCAAAACGCGGCCCGAGTATTTTAATTCCCAGAATCGTTAGCGGAATGTTCAGTAACAGGCCAAACAAGCCGATGGGTATACCGGTAGGCCAGAATGAAAAAAGGCCTCTCGAAAGATGATGTACCACAATGCCGATGCCATATACGCCCCCGGGAACTATGTTATAAGGGTTGATAAAAAAAACAAAACCTGCTGCCAGTATAAATGAACCAACTACAATTAATGTATTTGATATAAACCACTTTTTCGAAAAAAGCTTCTCTTTTACAAGAAATGTCATGTTAGTTTATTGTTAATGAGATGAATATATATTTGAATCAGGGGCTGCAAAGCTATGGAGATTTTTTAAATTTTCATGCCATCCCGTTAAATAATTGGCATAACCGGCATGGGATAATTGATGTTCTTTAAGGAAAAATATTGTTGTTAAATTCTGTGATTTATTGAGTCATTCATTGCATCAACCATTTTGATCTTAAAATCTCATGAAATCTCAAATGTGCATGTCGTTGAAATTTATGAAGTTCAGTAGCAGACTTTGTAAAGCATTTTATTATTGGGAAAGCAGAAAGTTTTAACTGGAATCCTGCGAAAAAACAAAGAATGGCTGTTTTTTTTTCATCGGAGGCCTCATAAGCAACATCTTTTTTTACATAACTATCATTTGGAAAGCTGAAAGTATTACTTTTGTGTCTAATTCGGATAAATAAATCGGCAGCTATAAAATAAAACTGCTTTTTTAAGGTTAGTAACTTTGCTGTTTCGGGAAATACGGCAAATATTTTTGTGGTTGGCCCGTAAGATTCATACAGCGATTTAAAATCAAACCTGAGCAAACAGTTTTTCAATTAGCGGATTGATTATAAAATGATAAGCTTAACTAAACAGTCTTTCTTCAGGAACCTGCTCAAACCAGTAATTTTACTGGTTATTTGTGGTATGTTGCCCTTTGGGGTATCTGCACAGCAGGAACCCCAGATTACACTGAATATGTTTAATCATATGGCTGTCAATCCCGGTTATGCCGGATTGCGCGACGCCATTTGTGTAACCGGAATTATTCGTCAGCAATGGATGGGTATTGAGGATGCCGAAGGAACCAAAGTTTCTCCGGAAACTTATGTTATTTCCGGCGATTCTCCTGTGAGACTGCTCAGAGGTGGCGTTTCAGCGGTTGTGATGCAGGATAAAATAGGCTATTTTAAAGACGTTTATGTTAAGCTGGGCTACGCTTACAACCGTTCATTGGGAGATGGAGAGCTCGGAATCGGTTTCAACGTTGGATTCTTAAACAAATCGCTTGATTTCTCTAAATTTAAACCTGTTGACGCCGGAGATCAGCTGCTTCAGGGAGGCAATGAAAGTACCATGTTTACCGACCTGGCAGTTGGGGCATTCTATATTCAACCCAATGGATTATACATGGGGCTGTCGGCAACCCAATTGCTGGAAGGCTCAAGGCAGCTCGGAACCGGTACCGCCGGAACTGAGTTTAAACTTCGCCGGCATTACTATGCAACAGCCGGTTATGAAATCTCATGGATTCGTAACCCTGCTTTTGTATTGATTCCGGGGGTTTTTGCCAAATATGACGGATCAACCATTCAACTGGATTTTAATACTATTTTACAGTATAATCAGAAATTCTGGGGCGGATTGACCTACAGAATCCAGGAAACTGCTGCTGTAATGGTAGGAATGAAAGTTAAAGATATAAGTTTTGGCTATGCTTATGATATCCCTCTTTCCAGAATCGGAGGAGCAGGAAGTCATGAAGTTATGGTAAGATATTGCTTCAAACTCGAATTGGAGAAAGCGCGCAGAAGTTTCCGCAACACGCGTTTCTTATAAACGAAATTTGGAATAATACACATTATAACTATTTTTGTCGGTTCAAAAAAATCGGTAACCTAAAATAAACCTGAGGTAAAAACCGTTATTTGCATTAAAATCAGTAACAAACATGAAAAGACTCTTCAACTACCTCATTGCTGCCGTTATTCTGAGTAGCTGTGGCAATTCAGGAAACGGCGAACTCGTAGGTGTTTCTAAGCGTGAGAAATTTTATCAGCCCGATCCTTATGGTATGGCTTATATTCCTATGGGAAGTTTTACCATGGGTGTTGGCGATCAGGATGTGCCTTATGCCCATATCAACGATCCTCGCACAGTATCCGTGAGTGCTTTCTACATGGACGAGACTGAAATTACCAACAATGAATACCGTCAGTTTGTTTTTTGGGTACGCGACTCCATAGCACGTCGCAAACTGGGTGAAGTAAAGGAAGAAGAATATCTGATTACTGAAAATAAAAAAACAGGCGAAACCTACGATCCTGCTTTTCTTAACTGGAAAACTGAAATCAAATGGAATGGTGAAGAAGAGCGCGAAGCCCTCTCTGATATGTTTCTGCCTGAGCATGAGCGTTATTTCCGCCGCAAAGAAATTGATACCCGTAAACTTTTTTATGAATATTACTGGGTTGACCTTAAAGCTGCCGCCGGTAAAGATTTTTCATCCGGAGATCCTATCAATGCTGGCCTGGCCAATCGTCCTCAGGGCTTAAAAGACCGTTCACTCTATGTTCGCAAAGAGGTTATCAATGTTTATCCCGATACACTTGCCTGGATTCATGATTATGCCTATTCATATAATGATCCTATGACTGAGCGCTATTTCTGGCATCCTGCCTACGATAATTATCCTGTAGTTGGAGTAAACTGGAAACAGGCTAAAGCTTTTAGTATCTGGCGCACCGAATTGCTGCGTGCATACCTCAACAGCAGAGGAAATGCCGTAGTGAATGAGTTCAGGCTCCCTACCGAAGCTGAATGGGAATGGGCTGCACGTGGTGGCAATTCATTCAGTCCATATCCTTGGGGCGGGCCATATACCCGCAACGAAAAGGGATGCTTCCTCGCTAATTTTAAACCCCTGCGTGGTAATTATGTAGATGATGGCGGACTTACTCCGGTAATTGTAGCCCACTATCCTGCCAATGATTTTGGATTGTACGATATGGCTGGAAATGTTGCTGAATGGACCAATGATGCTTACGACGAATCATCCTACAATTTTACCTGGGATATGAATCCGGCATACAGTTATAATGCAAAAGACAGCGATCCCCCCGCACTCAAAAGGAAAGTTGTGCGCGGCGGCTCTTGGAAAGATATTTCTTATTACCTTCAGGTTAATGCCCGTACTTATGAATTTCAGGATACTGCCAAAAGTTATATCGGATTCCGTTGTGTTCAGAATTTTATGGGACGACAGAAAGATGATAATCCTGCCAGAGCATCAAAAATTTATAACTAATCGGGATTACTTTTTTGCTTAAGTATGATCAATTTGGGATTGGACTAAATATTTAACAAACACTAAATCAACAAATTAACACTTAACATCATGGGATTGAACAATTTAGTCAGAGGTAAGGGGTTCAGAAACTTCATGGCAAAACTATATGGATGGGGAGCAGCCGTAGTTATTCTTGGAGCTTTGTTTAAAATTAATCACTATACCGGAGCTAACGAAATGCTTATTGTTGGTTTGGGAACAGAAGCCCTGATTTTCTTCTTTTCAGCTTTTGAACCACCACATGTTGAACCAGACTGGAGTCTTGTTTATCCAGAGTTAGCCGGTATGTATCATGGCGGTGAAGGTACTAAAGGACCCAAAGGAAAAACTCCTACTCAGGAACTGGATGGAATGCTTGAAAAAGCAAAAATTGGTCCTGAACTGATTCAAAGTCTTGGTAATGGCCTGCGCACACTCAGTGAAAACGCCGGCAAAATGGCCGATATGTCAAGTGCTGCTGTTGCTACCAATGACTATACAAAGAATCTGACCAATGCATCTAAATCTGTAAACGAACTGTCTGTTTCAATTGCTAAAGCTTCTGAAACTTCAAATCAACTGGCTGCTACTTATCAGCAATCAGCTCAAACCTTGTCAAAATCAATTGAAAAATTTGATTTTGCTGGTCTTGATAACAAAACATACAGTGAGCAATTGCAGAAAATCTCAAGTAATCTTTCAGCCCTCAATGCTGTATATGAACTTCAGCTGAAGAGCTCAAACACGCATGTTGAAGATACCAATAAACTTCATGCCAGCATCAACCAGTATCTGAGTAATATCAGTGGTTCGAGCGATGATATGAGCCGTTACAGACAGGAACTCGATAATTTAACCAAAAAGGTTTCTGCACTCAACAACGTTTATGGCAATATGCTTGCTGCTATGAATGTTAACGTTAAGTAACGCGGGCTATTCACAGATTTTCTTACAAAACTTATTAAATAAAAATTATGGCTGGATACAAGGAGACACCGCGACAAAAAATGATCGCGATGATGTACCTGGTGTTGACTGCGCTACTGGCTTTGAATGTTTCTGTTGAGATTATTGAGGCTTTCGTTATTGTAAACCGAAGTATTGAGGGAACCAATGAAAACCTCAAATCCAGGAACAGCGAAACCTATGCAAGGTTTGAACAACAGAATCTGTTAAATGAAGCAAAAGTGGGTCCTTTCTGGGCTAAAGCTAAGGAAGCAAAAAAGCTTTCCGACGATCTTGTTTCATTTATCGAACAAGCTAAATATGAGGTTATTGCCAAGTCTGAAAGAAGTACTGTTGAAGCTGTTCGTGATATTCCTCTCGGACAGATAGAATCTAAAGATAAGTACGACGAATCAACCAATTATTTTATCGGAAACTCACAGGATGGTTCGAAAGGAAAATCCAGGGAGATTAAAGATAGAATTGAGCTCTATAAAAAAGAGATTGTAAATTTACTTGATGAGCAGGACAGGGCCGGTATTAAACTTGGACTGGATACCGAAGGTCCTTTCCGCGATGCCAGTGGCGCAAAACAAAATTGGGAGATGCATAATTTCTACCATATTATTCTTGCTGCCAATGTAACTTTTCTCAATAAACTGATTGCAGACGTCAGAACCATTGAAGGTGACATTGTTACCAAACTCTTCAACTCTGTTTCAGCGAATGACTTTAAAACAGATCAGGTTGCTGCCAGAGTAATCCCTAATTCGAAACTCGTTTTCAAAGGTGATAACTACGAAGCCGAGATTATGGTTGCGGCCATCGACTCCAAGCAAAATCCCGAGGTTATCATTGGCGGAAGGCAACTCCCTGCTGAAGGTGGTATTGCAAAGTATACTGTTAGCGCAAATGCTACTGGTTTACAAACCTATCGTGGTACCATGAAAGTTAAAGGCCCTGATGGAGAACCCAAAGAGTATCCTTTTGAGGAATCTTATTTTGTAATGACTCCTTCCTTAACAGTGGCCCCTACAAAAATGAACGTTTTCTATGCCAATGTTGAAAATCCGGTTTCTATTGCAGCTTCAGGTATTCCCGAATCGCAAATCTCTGCCGACATTTCAACTGGTACAATCAGACGTGCTCCTGATGGGAAAAACTGGATTGTTAAAGTGCCTCTGGGCTCAAAAGCAACTGTTACGGTTAAGCATAATGATGGCAAAACAACCCGTAATATGGGGAGTGCTGAATTCCGTATCAAACGTGTTCCGGATCCAAAAGCTTATATTGCCAATACTGATGGCGGTCCTGTAGCAAAAAATATGTTGCTTGCTTCAAGAGCTATTATTCCTAAAATGCCCGAAGATTTCGACTTTGACCTCAACTTCGAAATTGTTTCCTTCAGCTTTGTTGGAATCAAAAGTGGTGATACTTTCGAGCGTCCGGGTAATGGAAATCAGTTGACCCAGGAAATGCAGAATTTTATCTCAAACTGTAAAAGAGGACAGCGTATCTGGCTCGAAAATATCATGGCAAAAGGCCCTGACGGAAATCGTAAGTTAGGTACAATCAGTTTGATAATACAATAATAGTTCCTGGATAGTCGTTTATTTAATCCCAATCCGGTTGGGTATTAATCAACCTTGCCGGATTGGAATTTAAAGAAAATATGCCGGTTTAGCGGCCAAAAATTGAAATTCTGGTAGTCGGGTTCGGCTTGCCACAAACAAATAAGTTAACGGATGAAAAAAGTATTTGGTTTTCTTGCCATTGTTTTATTGATGGCTGGTTTTGCAAAAACAAGTATCTCTCAGGTGCTCGATAGCCCACCGCGCGATGGTATTTACGATAAGAAAGTTACCATTGAGAAGAAGCCTATTACCTATCCGTGGGTACGTGAGGCTGATGTTATCTGGAGCAAACGTATCTGGCGCGTGATTGACCTGCGCGAAAAAATGAATCAGGCTTTTTATTATCCTGAAGTTCCTCATAACGATTTACGCAGCCTTATGCAGGTGCTGATGGATGCCTTAAAGGAAGGTACCATTACAGCCTACGATGCTTCTTCTTCAACCGACGAATTCCTGGTTCCTTTAACTTATCAGGAAATCATGAACAGACTCGAACGAGTTGATTCTGTTCCTATGCAACGTCCTTACCCGCCTTACGACTGGTATGATACCGTTATTTCTGTTAAATTTAATCCTTCAGATGTTAAACGGTTCAGAATCAAAGAAGACTGGTTTTTCGATAAACAGCGCTCGGTTATGGAGGTTCGCATTTTAGGTATTTGTCCGGTGCGCGATAATTTTGATGAAAATGGCCTTTTCAGGGCTTATGATCCTCTCTACTGGATTTATTTCCCCGAAGCCCGTCAGGTGTTGGCTAAAGCTGAAGTCTTCAATAGAAATAACAGCGCTGCCCGCAAAACTTATGATGATATCTTCTGGAAACGTATGTTCACCAGCTATATCTACAAGGAAGACAATGTATACGATAGACGAATTTCTGACTATGCAACCGGAATTGATGCTTTGATGGAAGCCGACAGGGTTAAAAATGACCTGTTTACTTTTGAGCATAATCTCTGGGAGTTCTAGAAATTATCAAAATATTGTAAACCGCCCTGTTTTATAAAGCCGGGCGGTTTTTGTTTTATGGTCACCCGCTATATTGTATATTTGCCTTTGAGTTTTTAAACCGTTCATTTAGTGGTGAATTTACTTGATACTCCTGTTGAATACCTGAAAGGTGTAGGACCTTTGAGAGCCGAGATTCTGCGCAAGGAAACCGGAATACGAACCTTCGGCGAACTTCTGCTTTATTACCCTTTCAGATATGTTGATCGCAGTAAATTTTACACCGTAGCCGAGGTGAACACTGATACTGCATGGCTTCAGTTAAAAGGGAAAATCACCGGAATGCAAACGTTAGGGACCGGTCGGGCCCAGCGTTTGGTAATGAACTTTCGCGATAATACCGGAGAGATTGAATTGGTTTGGTTTCAGGGCGTTAAATGGATTAAGGATAAGGTAAAGCCCGGAAAAGAGTTTATAATTTTTGGGAAACCCAATTACTTTAACGGGCGGTATAACTTTACGCATCCTGATATCGAACCAGCCGATGAGGAGATACTGATTCAGAACGAACCGCTGCAACCCTATTATCCAACTTCCGAAAAGCTTAAAAGCCGTGGATTTACTCCCAAAAATTTTGCACGGATTATGCGGAACCTGCTTCAACTGGTTCAATATGTTATTCCTGAAACGCTCAATCAGAACCTTCTGTCGGCTCTCAAATTAATGCCTCGGGCAGAAGCATTGATCAATATTCATTTTCCGCGCAATCCACAGGCTTTAGCCAAAGCGCAGGAACGGTTGAAATTCGATGAGCTCTTCTTTATTCAGTTGCAGTTGCTCCGGCTCAAATATGTGAGAATGGAGAAAGTGCATGGCCGGGTTTTCAGCCATATAGGTGCTTATTTTAATTCATTTTATCATCAGAATCTTCCTTTTGAACTTACCAATGCCCAAAAAAAAGTGGTGAAGGAAATAAGAGCCGATTTGGGAAGTGGTAAACAAATGAATCGTTTATTGCAGGGAGATGTGGGAAGCGGAAAAACATTGGTTGCGCTTATGTCGATGCTGATTGCGCTTGACAACGGTTGCCAGGCATGCCTTATGGCTCCCACAGAAATTCTGGCTACCCAGCACTTTAAAACCATTGGTAAAATGCTGGCAGGTTTGCCTGTTGAAGTGGTGTTACTGACTGGATCAACCAAAAAAGCGAACAGAAAAGTTCTGCACGAAAAACTTCAGGACGGAACTTTACATATACTGATTGGTACCCATGCATTGATTGAAGATCAGGTTAGATTTCAAAATCTGGGTTTGGTTGTGATTGATGAACAACACCGGTTTGGAGTGGCGCAACGTGCCCGTCTGTGGGAAAAAAGTCAGATTCCACCACATATCCTGGTAATGACAGCGACTCCTATCCCACGTACTTTAGCCATGACACTTTACGGTGATTTGGATGTTTCTGTAATTGATGAATTGCCACCCGGCCGAAAGCCTGTCAAGACCTATCACTTTTTTGAAAAAGAAAGACTTCGGGTTTTTCGCTTTATGAAAGACCAGATTGCTCAGGGGCGGCAGATTTATGTGGTTTATCCTTTAATCAACGAATCGGAATCACTCGATTTGCAGGATTTGATGGATGGCTTTGATACCGTTTCAAGGTATTTCCCCTTGCCCGAATACCAGATAAGTGTGGTGCATGGTCAATTGAAGGCTGCCGAGAAGGAGAGTGAAATGCGCCGCTTTATCGAAAAGAAAACCCAGATTATGGTGGCTACTACTGTGATTGAAGTTGGTGTTGATGTTCCAAATGCTTCGGTTATGGTTATTGAAAATGCTGAACGATTCGGTTTGTCGCAGCTGCATCAGCTTCGTGGAAGAGTGGGAAGGGGCGCCGACCAGTCTCACTGTATTCTTATGAGTAGTTACAAGCTTACTGCTGATGGCCGAAAACGTCTTGATACAATGGTAAAAACGACTGATGGCTTTGAGATAGCTGAAGTGGATCTTCACCTGCGCGGCCCCGGTGACCTTCAGGGTACACAGCAGAGCGGACTGGTTGGACTTAAACTGGCGAGTCTGGTGAAGGATGAGAAATTGCTGAAGATTGCCCGCGAATTTGCCCACCGAACCCTTACTGACGATCCCGAATTGAAAAAGCTGGAAAATCTTCCTATGCTCAGATACCTGCAGATAAGCGCCAATGACTGGGGGAAGATTAGTTAATATTGAAATATTTGCCAGCTGATAGCCTGCAGATTGCCCGATTTAATTTTTACCCATCTCATTCCCCAATTATCCTTAAATTTGCCCTTCCTTAAACACAATACAATGAAGATTTCATACAACTGGCTTAAAGAATACATCAATACTAACCTGAGTGTTGAACAAATTTCGCTGTTACTAACGGATATTGGTCTTGAAGTGGAGGCCATTGAAACTTTTGAGTCGCTTAAAGGCGGATTAAAAGGGGTTGTTACCGGCGAAGTGAAAACCTGCGAACGCCATCCGAATGCTGATAAACTCAGTGTTACCACTGTGGATGTTGGTGCGCCTGAGCTGTTACATATCGTTTGCGGAGCCCCCAATGTGGCTGCAGGACAAAAAGTAGTTGTTGCTACCATCGGAACCATCATTTATAAGGGTGAGGAATCATTTGAAATCAAGAAATCAAAAATCAGGGGCGAACTGTCAGAAGGAATGATTTGTGCTGAGGATGAGCTCGGTCTTGGTAACTCGCACGATGGCATTATGGTGCTTTCTCCTGAAGTTGAGGTTGGCATGCCTGCTGCTGACTTCTTTGGAATCAGCAACGATTTTGTTTTTGAGATCGGGTTAACTCCTAACCGCGCTGATGCAGCTTCACATATCGGAGTTGCCCGCGATTTGGCAGCAGCTATTGTGGCCAGAGGTTTAGAGACTAGCGGTGTTAAACTGCTAACACCTGATGTGTCTGATTTTAAGGTTGATAATCTGTCACTCCCGGTTGAAGTTGTGGTGGAAGATGCCGAAGCCTGTCCAAGATATTCAGGAATTACGGTTTCAGGTGTCAAAGTTGGTCCTTCTCCGGAATGGATGGTTAACAGGTTGAAAGCAATCGGAATCAGGCCCATCAACAATATTGTGGATATTACCAATTATATTTTATTTGAGTACGGCCAGCCTTTGCATGCTTTTGATGCTAAGGTTACAGGAAGTAAAGTCATAGTTAAAAAACTTGCCGAAGGAACTCCTTTTGTAACCCTTGACCAGGCTGAACGTAAATTGGGCGCAGGAGATCTGATGATTTGCAATGCAACAGAGCCCATGTGTATTGCGGGTGTTTTTGGAGGCGCAAAGTCAGGCGTAACTGAGTCAACAACGGCTGTTTTTCTCGAAAGTGCCTGCTTTAACCCGGTGTCGGTGCGCAAAACATCAAGGTTGCATATGCTTAAAACTGATGCCTCGTTCCGTTTCGAGCGTGGCACTGACCCTGAAATTACAGTTATTGCTCTAAAACGTGCAGCTATGCTCATCAAAGAGATTGCTGGTGGGCAAATTTCTTCTGATATAGTTGATGTTTATCCTTCACCTGTTGAACACAAAAAAGTAAGCCTCACTTTTGATTATGTAAATCGTTTTGTTGGTCAGGATATTCCTGCTGAAGATATTAAGGTGATTCTTTCCGGACTGGGCATCAACATGCTGGAAACAAGTGATTCAGGTCTGGAGATTGCCGTGCCTCCTTTTAAGGTTGATGTGACTGGTATTGCTGATGTGATTGAAGAAATTCTCAGGATTTATGGTTATAACCGTATTGAAGCCGGAGATGGCCTGCATTCCAGCATTTCATATCATCAAAAGCCTGATAGGGAAAAACTACAGAACATTACTGCCGATTTTCTAACAAGCAACGGCTTTAATGAAATTCTGACCAATTCACTCAGTAGTTCAATTTATTACGAAGGCAATGCCTGGTTTGAGCAGGAGAAAAGTGTTAAAATACTGAACCCGCTTTCACGCGAACTGGATACCATGCGCCAGACACTGTTATTTAGCGGGCTTGAATCGGTTTCTCACAATCTGAATCGCCGCCAGTTGAATCTTAAATTCTACGAATTTGGATTTGTGTATGAATTAACCGGTGCCAATGTAAAGGGTGATGTTAATCGTAATTACCGTGAACATAAGGAGCTGGCTTTGTTTATGACAGGAGCGCAGCTGCCCGAAAATTGGTATGTAGCTGAGAAAAAATCCGACTTTTATGCGCTCAGGGCTTTTGTGGCCGGGGCTTTGCGAAAAGCCGGCATCGAAATGAGCCGTCTGCAGCCTGGCGGAAATTTGCCTGCATATCTGACAGTAGGTGAAGTGTATCAAATGAATGGAAAACCTTTATGTGCCATTGGTCGTTTAAACGAAAAGCTGCTAAAGCAGTTTAGCATTGCTCAGCCCGTATTTTATGCTTGTATTCACTGGGAAAATCTGGTTCATGCTGTCAGAAAGCATACAGTTTCCTATCGCGAAGTGCCTAAATTTCCGGAAGTTCGCCGCGATTTGGCACTGGTTCTTGATCAGTCAGTCAAATATTCAGAAATAGAAGCTATTGCTTTTAAAACCGGGAAACAATTGCTCAAAAGAATTAACCTCTTTGATGTTTACGAAGGAGATAAAATTGAGTCCGGTAAAAAATCATATGCCATTAGTTTTATTTTGCAGGATGAAAATAAAACCCTGACCGATAAGGATATTGATAAATTTATGGACAGGTTGGCCGAAGTACTGGAAAAAGAAACAGGTGCAAAGGTGAGGCGTTAAGCCGGATATAAAAGCCGGATTTGGCTGAATCAACAATGATGCTTTGGCTATAAATGTAGCGCATTCTTGAAAATCTCCTTATTGCTGCTTTATTTAAGTCTTTTATTGTTTCGTAAAAGGAGTAATGGGATTGTATTCTGTTCGGTTTTCATTTCGTCGCGCTTTGTCTGAGATAAACTTGCTTGAATTCGCTTGCTTTGAAAGAGATTACTTTAAATGAAATGTAAAAGCCAAAAGTGCTGGATGTGCTTCAGCCGGCAAGTCAATTTTTGTACAACCAGCCTTGTGCAATTTGGGTTATTTTTGTGAACTTAATGTAAGATTATGAAAAAAGCATTGGTAACAGGCGCCGACGGGTTTATTGGTTCTCATCTGACAGAATTGCTGCTGCAGCAAGGCTATAGTGTTGTTGCCCTGTCTTACTATAATTCGTTTAACTATTGGGGCTGGCTTGAAGATATCAAGGCCGTTGAGAATCTACAGGTAGTCACTGGTGATGTAAGAGACCCCCACTTTGTCAGGCATATTATGCAGGGCGTTGATATTGTTTTTCACCTGGCTGCGCTTATTGCTATTCCCTATTCATATCATGCACCTGATACTTATGTTGATACCAACATCAGGGGAACGCTTAATGTTTGTCAGGCTGCCAAGGAACTTGGCGGAATTCGTGTGATAGTGACCTCTACGTCTGAAGTTTATGGTACAGCTCAGTATGTGCCCATTGATGAGAAACATCCCAAACAACCCCAGTCGCCCTATTCAGCTTCAAAAATTGGAGCCGATGCCATGGCCATGAGCTTTTTTAATGCTTTTAACCTGCCGGTGACCATCGCCAGACCGTTTAATACATATGGCCCCAGACAGTCGGCTCGTGCCATTATCCCAACCATTATTACCCAGATAGCTAATGGCATAAGTGAAATAAAGCTCGGGGATCTGTCACCGACCCGCGACTTTAATTTTGTAAAAGATACCGCCAGAGGATTTTTGGCCATCGCCCGTTGTAATGAAACCATTGGCAGGGAGGTCAATATTGCTTCTAATTTCGAAATTTCTATGGCTGATACGCTCAATATTATCAAAGAGCTGATGCAAAGTGATGTTCATTTTATTACCGATCATCAAAGGCTGCGACCTGAAAATTCAGAAGTGTTCCGTTTGTGGGGTGACAATAAATTGATAGTTGGCCTAACAGGCTGGAAGCCTGAATACAATATCAGAGAGGGGCTTCGCGAAACCATCAACTGGTTTGCTGTTCCTGCTAATCTGGCAAAATATAAAGCCGGTATCTATAATTTATAGATTTTTTGATTCGCTTTATTCCAGTAAACTGACATTCAAAAGGCGCTTTTCGTTACTTGTATTTCCATGCTTTTGTTAAGTATTGCTCTGCAAAAACCATTAAGCTGGTTTGCTGTTTATTTGATTGTTGATGAATGAATTGCATGAATCAAACTCAAAAAACGGAAGCTTATGGAAACAAAATTCGGATTTCACCTGATGGATATTGATGAATTTGGCAATTGGCTTGATACGCAACAGGTCAGCAGGGTTATTTCCCTTATTCAGAATCATCACACCTATTTGCCAGATTATACGCATTTTACGGGTAGCAATCATTTTGCTCGCCTTAAGTCAATGAAGGATTACCACATGGTTAACAACGGGTGGAGCAATATTGCGCAGACACTAACCACCTTCCCTGATGGCAAAGTGGCTGTTTGCCGTCCGTTAAATGAAGTGCCTGTGGGGATTAAAGGCCATAATTCAAAAGGAATATGTATTGAGCATTTTGGCAATTTTGACAAAGATAAAGACCAGATGTCGTCTGCTCATCGTCACACTATCCTTAAAATTAATGCTTTGCTTTGCCGTAAATTTAATCTGCCTGTTGATACTGACCATGTTGTGTATCATCATTGGTATGATTTGAATAACGGGATGAGATTGAATGGTGAAGGTGTTACAAAAAGTTGCCCTGGCACCGCTTTTTTTGGAGGGAATAAGGTTGAAGATGCCAATGCGGGCTTCATTCCACTGATTAAGCAGGAAATGTCGGCCCTGGGAGGAGTGGTTTCAGGTACTGTTGCTCCTGTTCATCCGGTTACTCCTGAAGCAGGAATAGTTTCTGCTTCAACACTCAATGTGCGGCAAGGTCCGGGAACCGGGTTTGGGCTTGCCGGAAAGTTAAGTGCAGGAGCCATGGTGAATATTTACGAATCTGCCGGCGGTTGGCTGCGCATTGCTGAAACCAGCGAATGGATTGCTGAAAGGTATGTCATAAAAGTTCGCAAAAGCCATGTATTGTCCGATAGTTTGAATATCAGGTCGGGCCCCGGTGCCCGGTTTCAAGCCTTGGGTTCTCTTCCGAAAAACACGGAAGTGCTGGTATACGAAACGCAAGACGGGTGGTGCCGGATTGATATCAATGAAAAATGGGTGTCAGCCCAATATCTGAGTGAATGAAAAAAAGCTGTGTTTGCTGATTATAATTGATCAATCAAATGTCATAAACCGGTGCCGTGAAATTTGCGGCACCGGTTTAATATTGTATGGCATCTCATTCGTTGACAAAATGTCAGTTTTTGCATTTTTTATGACATAAAGAGGTCATTATTTGTTAATTTTGCATTGAAATTAAAGTAAGTAGTTCAAATAAAATGGATATTCAATCACTAAAACAACGCTTTGGCATTATTGGTCATTCCCCATTGCTCGACAGGGCAATTGATATAGCCCGGCAAGTGGCAGCAACTGATATTACAGTTTTAATCAATGGGGAGAGTGGTGTTGGTAAAGAGGTTTTTCCGCAAATTATTCACAATCTGAGTGGCCGCAAACATGGCCCCTATATTGCTGTAAACTGTGGTGCCATACCTGAGGGGACGATTGATTCCGAGCTCTTTGGGCATGAGAAAGGATCGTTTACAGGCGCTCATGAAGCTCGCAAAGGATATTTTGAAGTGGTGAATGGTGGAACTATCTTCCTTGATGAAGTGGCAGAGCTGCCGTTGTCAACACAGGTGAGGTTGTTGCGCGTATTGGAAACCGGCGAGTTTTTTAAAGTAGGTTCTTCCAAGGTAATCAAAACAGATGTAAGGGTGGTGGCGGCAACCAATGTTGATATACCTGATGCCATTCAAAAAGGTAAATTCAGACAGGATCTTTATTACAGATTAAATACGGTTCCAATCTATATCCCGCCCTTGCGCGAAAGAAATGACGATATCGTGCTGCTGTTCAGGAAATTTGCGGCTGATTTTGCCGAAAAGTATCGTATGCCTCCTCTTGAACTTGACGAGTCGGCACGTATCATGCTGATGAACTACAGATGGCAGGGAAATGTCAGACAATTAAAAAACATTACGGAGCAAATTTCAATTATTGAAGAAAGCCGTCTTATAACCTCGCTTAACCTTCAGAAGTATCTGCCCCAGGAAAGCCGCGATTTGCCGGTGCTTTACCAAAAAGAGCAGGCCGGTGGAGAGTTTTCAGAACGTGAATTGCTATACAAGGTCTTGTTTGATATGAAACGCGATATCAATGAGTTGAAAAAACTTGTTGTGGATATTGTTGACCATAGCGATTTGAGCCATGAATTGCAGCGTGAACATCAGCCCATATTAACACAACTCTACAAAGAGTTTGATGAAAACTTTTCCAGCATTCCCCAGGTGGAGGTTCAGCCTCGTAACGAGCCCCATCCTTTGGATACTTTTTATACCCATGAAGAATTGGAAGAATCTCTTTCTATTCAGAAAAAAGAGGTAGACCTTATTCGTCGTGCCATTGAAAAACATGGTGGAAAACGTAAAATTGCAGCCAAGGAACTGGGCATTTCCGAACGTACGCTTTATAGAAAAATCAAGGAATATGGTATTGAATAGTCAAAACGGCACTGGCATTCGGAAAAAAACAGGCCTTCTGAGCCTTCTGATAGTTTTTTCTTCAATGGTGTTCATGCTTTCGGGTTGTGGAGTTTATTCATTTACAGGGGCATCGGTACCTCCTGAGGCAAAAACTGTTTCTATTTCCCTGTTCCCGAATAAGGCACAACTTGTTCAACCTACGCTTAGTCAGCAATTTACCGATGCCTTGCGCGATAAATTTGCTTCACAAACCAACCTTAATCTGGTTCCACGTGGCGGAGATCTGCATTTTGAAGGCGAAATTACCGGTTATACTACTGAGCCAGTGGCTATTACAGGTGAACAGCAAGCTGCACTCATCAGGCTCAAGATTACAGTTAACGTCAGGTATGTTAACAAATTCAGCACAAAAGATAATTTTGAAACTTCATTTTCCCGTTACGAGGATTATAGCTCAAGTCAGAATCTTTCATCAGTCGAATCTGACCTGATTACTAAAATCAATGAAGCGCTTGTAGAAGATATTTTCAACAAATCAGTGGTAAACTGGTAATTTTAAAATGAAACCTTCTCAGTTTAGTTCGTACATCCACAATCCATCCGCTTTGGGTGCTGAAAGCCTTCCTGTTCTGGAACAGGTGGCCAGAGAGCTGCCTTATTGCCAGATTGCGCAAATGATGTTGGCGCTGAATTATAAGAAGGTAAATAGTATCCGGTATAACAATCAGCTCAAACTGGCAGCTGCATGTGCAGGCGACCGAGGGCGGTTACGTCATTTACTTGAATCGGCTCATGAGCAGGATACTATCCGGGTGCACGATGATGCCAGGCAAGCCGAGACTCCAGTTGTTGAGATAAAACATGTTGATATTCAGGTGAATCAGCCTGAAAGTATTGCTGTCGCACAAGATGTTGCAGAGGGTAATGCAGCAGGAAGCCCAGCACCTGTTGAACTGGCTGACATGGATGATGTATCAGTTGTTAAGCCGGCTTCTGCGCCTGAATTGGATGAAATTGCCCAGCTTGTTAAAAAAGAACATGCCGCAAAGGAAGATGAAGAAAAGTATCTTCGCCATTTGCAGGAAATTGTTTCAAAAAGACTTGAAGAAATTTCAAGAGAAACTCACAATGCTGAGCAGTCTGCTTCTGCTGCCCTTGTCTCTGAAGAGATTGCCGAAGAGCAGTCTGTGGAAGAAACGGCAGTTGATTTTCCGCCTGAATTTCAGCAGCCCGGCGAAGAAGTTTCGGAGGAAGAGTCGGATGAGCAGCCAGATACTGAAGAGAATGAAAGATTTCCTGATGATTTGCTGCTGGCCGGCATGAGCATGGCTTCGTACAGTCTTGAACAATCGTTGAATAGTGAGGCTGAAGATAATTCAACAAGCCACGCTTCAGGCAATGCATCAAATATCGGATCAGGTTCCGATCCTTCAGTCAATAACAGGAAAGAGGAACTCATCAACAGGTTTATTGAAACAGAGCCGCGCATTAGTCAGCCAAAGCGTGAATTCTTTAGCCCGGTTGATAAAGCCAGGCAAAGCAGTGTGGAACATGATGATATTGTATCGGAAACGCTTGCCAAAATTCAACTGCTTCAGGGCAATGCAGATAAGGCTATAAAAATTTATGAAAAATTAAGTTTGAATATTCCGGAAAAAAGCGCTTACTTTGCAGCCCAAATTGCAAAAATTCAGGAAGACCGTATGAACGGTTGAAATTAACGTAAATAACACATAATCAAATGGGAGCTTATATCTTAGTTTCAGTGCTTATTCTAATCGCCTGTGTACTTCTGGGCCTTGTTGTATTGGTTCAAAACTCAAAGGGTGGTGGACTGGCTTCAAATTTTTCATCATCGAACCAGTTTATGGGCGTTCGGAAAACTGCTGACTTCCTCGAAAAAACAACCTGGACTCTGGCAATTATTCTTCTTGCGCTCAGTCTGTTTTCAATTTTTGTAATCCCACGCAATGCCAATGTGGCCCGCTCAACAGATACCGAATTACGTCAGTTGATTAACGAGCAGTCAGCTCCTGTTCAGGATTTTGAAGCTCCGCCAGCAGAATAATATTTTTATTGTAATGACGAAAAATGTCAGATTGTCACGGCAATCTGACATTTTTTTTGTCTTTAAGTGACGGTTATTGATAGCCATTTCAAATTCAAATATTTTGTTTTGTGTTCATAATCAGGTATATATAGGCTGTCTGCGCATCTGTTTAAAGTAAACTTGTCTTTTTGGGGATGTTTGGCACAAAATATGACAAAGCCGTGAAGTAGATTTTAATTATTAACCGTAAACCAAAAAAATCCATAACAATGACACAAGTGAATGTAAAACCATTAGCTGATCGTGTTTTAATTGAACCAGCTGCTGCAGAAGTAAAAACAGCCGGTGGTATTATTATACCCGACACTGCCAAAGAGAAACCCCAGAGAGGAACCGTTGTAGCCGTTGGCCCGGGTAAAAAAGATGAGCCTGTCACTGTAAAAGTTGGTGATGTTGTGCTTTATGGAAAGTATGCCGGTACCGAAATCAGTGTTGAAGGCAAAGATTACCTCATTATGCGTGAATCGGATATCGTGGCAATTATCTAATTTTTCAGATTGTAAATTTTAAATTATTGATAAAATGGCAAAACAAATTGTTTTCAATATCGAAGCCCGCGAAGAGCTGAAAAAAGGGGTTGATGCCCTTGCCAATGCGGTAAAAGTAACACTGGGTCCTAAAGGCCGCAATGTGATTATTGATAAAGCTTATGGTGCTCCTGTAGTTACCAAGGACGGTGTAACTGTTGCAAAAGAGATTGAATTAAAAGAAGGTATCCAGAATATGGGTGCGCAAATGGTGAAGGAAGTTGCTTCCAAAACTGCAGATTTAGCTGGTGATGGTACAACTACAGCCACTGTTCTTGCTCAGGCTATTGTTACTACCGGTATGAAAAACGTAACTGCCGGTGCCAATCCAATGGATTTGAAACGTGGTATTGACAAAGCTGTTGCCAAAGTGGTTGAGCACCTGAAAACAATGTCAATCAAAATTGAAGAAGGTAGTGAAAAAATTACTCAGGTTGCTACCATTTCAGCTAACAACGATAGCTTTATAGGCGAGAAAATCGCTGAAGCGATGAATAAAGTTAAGAAAGAAGGAGTGATTACCATTGAGGAAGCCAAAGGCATTGAAACTACTGTAAAAGTAGTGGAAGGAATGCAGTTTGACAGAGGTTACATTTCTCCATATTTCGTAACAGATACCGAGAAAATGGAAGCTGTTTATGAGAAACCTTTTATCCTGATTTACGATAAAAAGATTTCTGTCATGAAAGATTTTCTCCCCATTCTCGAAAAAACCGTTCAAACAGGTCGTCCGCTTTTAATTATAGCTGAAGATGTTGATGGTGAAGCTCTTGCTACATTAGTGGTGAATAAAATCCGTGGTTCGCTCAAAATTGCAGCTGTAAAAGCTCCGGGTTTTGGCGATCGCCGCAAGGAAATGCTTGAGGATATTGCTGTTCTCACTGGCGGAACCGTTATTTCAGAGGAAAAAGGTTATAAACTGGAAGATGCAGATCTTTCGTACCTGGGTCAGGCTGAGAAAATTTCTATTGATAAAGAAAATACAACCATCGTTAGCGGCAGTGGTGCCAAAGAAGATATTGCAGCACGCGTTAGCATGATTAAAGCTCAGATTGAAACAACCACTTCTGATTACGATCGTGAAAAACTTCAGGAACGTTTGGCTAAACTTGCCGGTGGAGTTGCTGTTATTTATGTAGGCGCTGCCAGTGAAGTTGAAATGAAGGAAAAGAAAGATCGCTTTGACGATGCATTACATGCAACCCGCGCTGCCATTGAAGAAGGAATTATCCCCGGCGGAGGTGTAGCGTATATTCGTGCCATCTCAGCTCTCGAAAATCTGAAAGCTGAAAATGAAGACGAAGAAACCGGTATGGCTATCGTAAAACGTGCACTTGAAGAACCATTGAGGCAGATTGTGGCCAATGCTGGTCTTGAAGGATCCGTTATCGTACAGAAAGTTCGTGAAGGAAAAGGTTATTTCGGATTTAATGCCCGCAGCGAAGTGTATGAAGATCTGATGCAGGCTGGTGTAATTGATCCTACCAAGGTTTCACGCGTTGCCCTGGAAAATGCAGCTTCTATTGCTGGAATGTTGCTCACTACCGAATGCGTTCTTGCCGACATTAAAGAAGATAAAGAACCTGCTATGCCTAATCCTGGTATGGGTGGTATGGGCGGAATGTACTAAAATACTTTTTCTGTCGTTATATATTGCAAAGCCCCGTTTTCACGGGGCTTTTGTTTTATGAGCAGTTATATGCTTGTGAAAATGATTATTTTTGTACTGAAGTAATGTTGAACCCGGGTTGTACCGATATTCAAAACTCAGAAAGATGAAAAACAAATGGCTATGGGTGCTGCTTTCAGCGCTGATTTACTTTACATTATCTGCTCATGCACAAGAAGTTGCACTTCCTGATTTTCCAATAGATAAAGATACCCAGTTAATTACTTATCAGGAGGTTGTGCAGGAACCCGGCACAGCTGATGAGTTGTACATCCGCTGTATTGACTGGATTAATAAATCATATAAAAACCCCGCGGATGTATGCAAGGTGCGCAACCGCGAAAGCCAGGTGATAGAAATCCTTCACCGCATTGAGCTGTTTAATTATGATGGAGATGCCAAACTCAATGCCGGAATTGTAAACTATACGCTTAAGCTCGAATTTAAACCCGGCAGGTATCGCTATACAATTACTGACCTTACTCTCAGACAGGCTTCGCGTTACCCTGTTGAGCGCTGGTTTGATAAAAGCGATAAAATGTATTCGCCTTTATGGGATTCATACCTGGTTCAGATTGATACTTATGTTAAAAATCTGATTAGCGATCTGAAAGCCGGTATGGCGCCTGTGCCCGAAAAGCAGGAGGTAAAATGGTAGAGCCGGAATTTACCTGAATTTTATAAAAGCTCTTTTTACACCTGCGTAATTCATCTCTTTTCTTTCGGTAATCAAATTGATGAGGGCCTGGGCGGTAGTTATATATAATGATTTGCCCGGGTCTTTGTGGTCAAACTGATAACTACTGGCAATATAGCTGCTCAATCCTGCCACAAATACACGATTCTCGTCGCAGATGCTCCCATCGGGCATGGTTAGTTCCACATCCAGTTTTTGATTGGTTGTGTCAGCTATAATTGTATATTGAAGGCCAGATACCTGAAGATCCAGGGTGTTTTCACGTTTATAGGCCGAAAGTATCAATGATTTGATCTCTGCAACTGAAAGGTTGAACTGAATAATTTCATTTCCGAAAGGATCCAGTTTGTAAATGTCTTTCATGGTAATATTGCCTTTGTTCAGGTTGTCAATTCTTATTCCTCCGTTGTTCTGAAAAGCAACTTCAAGAGGAGCAATTGCAGTAATACCGTCAGTTATCATACTGCCAAGTTCGTCGTTCCCGTTGATGTCAGCCTTGGCTGTACCAATAACGCGGTTAAGCTCGGGATTATCATTAAATGCTTCAACTCTTTTGTAAACAGCCGAATCTAACCGAGGATAATCAATCACACTGATAATTTCTCCTTTTTTATTCACAACCTTACCATCAACCAGCTGAAGCGTGGTTTTACCAAGGTTTTTGAGATTAGAGCCTGCCTGCATTATCAAAACCCCGTTAAACTCTTTCGGATTGCTCACCAGGGTATGGGAATGGCCGCCAAGAATCAAATCTGGCTCGGGGAAAATTGCTGCAAGCTCAATATCTGTTTCATAACCCAGATGCGTCAGCGCAATGAAAATGTTGCAACTGTCGCGCAACCACCTGTACTCTGTTGCCTTTTTTAACGGATCGCTGAAAATAACACCTGTTACTTTTGTAGGATGGGTGTCTGGTATTCCGGATGAATTTACCTGGATAAGTCCCAATACACCAACTTTTAAACCATTTTTTAGTGTAAAAATCTTGTAAGCTGGAGGATTTAATCCTGATGGGTCAGCAGAACTAATATTTGCACTTAGCATAGGGAAATTGGCTTGTGCAAATCTTTTCCCTTGCGTCTCCTGTCCGTAGTCAAATTCATGATTGCCAATAGCCCCTGCAGTGAAGTCTATTGAATTCATCAGGTCAATCATTGGAAAGCCCTGGTCGGGATATTGGTCAACAATGGGGTTGCCTGTGAAGTTATCACCGGCAGTAAAAATCAATACGTTTTCATTTTCTTTCCGGATATCATCTACCAATGCCTGAAACCTGGGGAAATTGTCAATTTTTGCGTGCATATCGTTTACCGATAGAACCACAATGGTGGTTGTATCACCTTTGCTTAAGGCAAATGAGTAATGACCCGCAAGTGAAATTAACAGAACAATACCGAATTGTAAAACACGTTTAATCATAAGAAAGTGAATTTGATTTGTCAATGAAATAAAAATGGCTTTGCGCGCTCAGTTCTCCATCAGGCTCAATGATATTGCCATAATTGTCAACAACGATTGGCAACTCTTCCGGAATTGTTTGGTGAAGAACTCTGTAATAAGATCTGATGGCATCTATTAATTTTGCTCCTTCAAATAATGAAATGGATATATTGTTAACAAAAATGACCATTACTAAATGCTTTTACCTTGTCAATAATACGAAATTTATCTTAATGTTGAGCCAATGGTCAATTAGGTTCTGCCGCTCTTCTCATCGCCTGTTGTTTTAAACGGCTTTTTAGCCCTTTTTGTTTAAGAAAAAGCTATTGAACATTGAACAAAAACAGGCAAATGAAGTTTATTGCATAGTTTAATCGCTGCTTACAATTGATTCAGTTATTAAAGGGCGATTCTTTTGTTATCGCCTTTTACAATTTGATAATTTTGCAGCGGAATTAAAAAACATCAGGTTTCTGAGATGATAAATGCAGAAGGCTGGTTTAACACTCTGTAAATGAATAAAATAAAAATATTGTCAGGGTTTTCCAAACTCTCTAAAAACAAGAAACTCGAGCTTATAGCAAGTGGGTCGCCCAATCCTGCAGAAGTTATAGCACAGCTTAAGTCTTTTTGGCATTCTGATCCTAAAGTGCAGAAATTGTTTGATGAGTTCAGTGAAAATACACTTACAAATTACTATTTCCCATATGGTTTGGCACCTAATGTATTGCTGAACGGAAAGATGTATATGGTTCCGATGGTGATTGAAGAAAGCTCGGTTATAGCTGCAGCGTCGAACAGTGCCAAATACTGGGCAGGAAAAGGCGGATTTCACAGCGAGGTTATTTCGGTTACCAAAATTGGGCAGGTGCACTTTAACTGGTCGGGCAATTTTGCTGAATTAAAAAATATGTTTCCCCAATTGCGAAAGTTGTTGCTTGATCGCACTGCTGCAATTACCGCCAATATGGAAGCCCGTGGAGGAGGTGTTTTAAGTATGGAGCTGGTCGATATGACCCACGAACTTAAAGATTACTATCAGTTATTGGTAAAGTTTGATACCCGTGATTCAATGGGCGCTAATTTTATTAATTCCTGTCTCGAAGAGTATGCCGCCGGAATAAGGGAGTTTGTCAATGAAACCGCATATTTCAGCCGAAAGGATTTGAAAATCATTATGTCTATCCTGTCAAACTATACCCCTGAGTGTTTGGTAAAAACCTGGGTTGAATGCGATGTGGCAGATCTTTCTGATATAAGTGAGGAGTTGAGCGGGGAGGAATTTGCCTGGAAATTTGAGCAGGCCGTAAAAATTGCACACATTGATGTTTACAGGGCAACCACACATAATAAGGGAATTTTCAATGGAATAGATTCTGTTGTTCTGGCTACCGGAAATGATTTCAGAGCCATTGAGGCCTGTGGTCATGCCTGGGCAGCACGCAGCGGAAAATACCGAAGCCTGACTGATGTAAAAGTAGAAAACGGAAGGTTTCATTATAGCCTCACAGTTCCTATTGCCATTGGAACAGTTGGGGGCTTAACCTCTTTGCATCCAATGGCGCGGTTTTCGTTAAATTTGCTGGGAAATCCACAGGCACCTGAGCTTATGCAGATTGCTGCTGCTATTGGGTTGGCCAACAATTTCGGAGCTATAAGGTCATTAACAACCAAGGGGATTCAGGTGGGACATATGAAAATGCATTTGCTGAACATTCTGAATGTCTTTAATGCCAGCGAATCGGAAAAAAACGGGGCTGTGGAATATTTTAAACATCATAAGGTAACACACAATGCTGTAGCAGCTTACATTCAGGCTGGCAGAATTGCACAGGCCAATAATTAATTTTTTGTTGATGTACCGTTTTCGTGCCAATGGCAAAGTGTTGATTTCAGGTGAATATCTGGTTTTAATAGGAGCCAGGGCGTTGGCAGTGCCTCTGCAATCAGGGCAGACGCTTGAATGTTCTGTTGGTACTAAACCGGGAATATTGCACTGGTCAGCCTTTGATTTGTCGGGTTTGTGGTTTGAGGGACATTTTAATATTTCAGATTTTTCTTTTGAAAATTGTACAGATCGGGATGTGGCTCAACGGCTTCAGTTGCTTTTAACTGAAGTGCGTGCTCTTAATCCTGATTTTTTGCGTGATGAGTTGTCGCTGCGCGTAAATACCAGGCTTGAATTCGACCGTCATTGGGGTTTTGGCAGTAGTTCAACACTTATTTCATTGGTTTCGCAATGGGCTGGCATTGATGCCATGCAGTTGCATAGAAAAGTTTCGGGTGGCTCAGGATATGATGTAGCTTGTGCCAATGCTTCTTCTCCTTTGCTTTTTCAAATTTGTGAGGGCGAAGTTCATATTAGCCCGGTCAGGTTTGGCAGCGCCTTTAGTCAGCACCTCTTTCTGGTCTATCTTGGGCAAAAACAGAATTCTGATAAAGAAGTTGCGGCGTTTAAAGGAAGAATCCATAATTTTACATCGCAGGTTGAACATATATCCCGAATATCGGATCAAATGGCCTCAGCTGAGCGTGTCGAAGTAATTATTGAATTAATGAATCAGCATGAGTCAATTATGGAGGCAGTTCTTGAGAAAACCGCTGTAAAAAAAAGGCTGTTTTCTGATTTTCAAGGAGCTGTTAAGTCATTGGGGGCCTGGGGCGGGGATTTTGTTCTTGTTGCTTCAGTACAGAATGAAACATATGTACGTAATTATTTCACGGAGAAAGGACTTGATGTAATATTCTCCTATAACCAAATAGCACTGCTAACCTGAATGAATAGGTGTACAGTTGGATAAATCCGGAAAAATGTCAGGCTTCAACGAACTTTTGTTAAATGGTGTATCTTCCTGCTGGAAGAGTCCTTCGAATATTGCACTTGTGAAATACTGGGGCAAAAGAGGCAATCAGATTCCTGCCAACGCTTCCATTAGTATTACGCTTAGCGAAGCTTACACCATAACAAAGGTTAAAGCAAAGCCAGCTGCGAAACCGGGTAATGGCCCTGAAGTCTTATTCTGGTTTGAAGGGGAGCACAATTCGTTATTCTCAGCCAAAATAGAGAATTTCCTGAAAGATATTTTGCCTTTTATGCCATTTCTCGATCAGGTTTCACTTGAGATTGAAAGCGGCAATAATTTTCCTCATTCGGCCGGTATTGCGTCTTCTGCTTCAGGCATGAGCGCACTGGCTGTTTGCCTTTGCTCAATTGAAAATCAACTGCTTCAGCAACCAGTTGATGAAAATGAGTTTAAAAGGAAAGTTTCCTTTATCTCCCGTATTGGCTCTGGCAGTGCTTGTCGGTCGGTTTTTGGTCAATATGCTGTATGGGGAAAACATCAGGACGTGGAAGACTCGGCAGATGAATATGCAGTTTCCCTCGGCTTTGAACCTCATGATAGCATGAAAAATATTCATGATACTATTTTTATTGTTGACCCCACTGCCAAAAAAGTGTCGAGCAGAGTTGGTCATAACCTGATGAACGGCCATGTGTTTGCAGAGGCCCGCTATGAACAGGCTAAAATGAACATGTCGCAAATACTGAAGGCCATCCGCACAGGTGATTGGGATTTGTTTGCGGCCATTACTGAAAATGAAGCCCTGAGTTTGCATGCCATGATGATGAGTTCGTCTCCCGGATATGTACTTATGCATCCTAATTCGCTCATAATCATTGATAAAATAATAAACTTCAGAAAACAAACCGGTGCAAAGCTTTGTTTTACCCTGGATGCCGGACCCAATATACATTTGTTGTATCCTCATCAGGAAATGGCCATCCTAAGACCTCTTGTTTCTGAATTGAAGGATTTTTGTTATAACAATTCGGTCATTGAAGATATGATGGGAAGCGGACCGGCCAAATTAAATTGCAGATAATATGAAACACACTTCCGGGACTTTTTATGCAAAGATCCTGCTTTTTGGTGAATATAGCATTTTGTGTGACTCTATGGGGTTAACAATCCCTTACACGCATTTTAAAGGAGAGTTGAGTTTTATCAAGGATGATAAATATACCGATTACGACTTTGCCGTTAGTTCAAATAAATTGCTCCGCGAATATTCAGTTTATATCAGGGGCCTCAAGGATAGTGGAACTTTATTATGCAATTTTAATATTGACGCTTTTGAGCACGATATTAATCATAGCCTTTATTTCGAATCATCTATTCCCCAGGGGTATGGAGTTGGTAGCTCAGGAGCACTTGTGGCCGCCCTGTATGAAAAATATGTTGAAGGCCATGTGTCAGGTGCCAAAAGGCTAACAAAGCCTGAAATCCTGGAGCTGAAAGATGTTTTTTCTCAGCTGGAGTCTTATTTTCACGGAACGAGCTCAGGTATGGATCCGCTTAACTGCTACGTAAAGCATCCATTGCTGATTCATAATAAACGTGATATCTGCATGGTAGGTATTCCAAGGAATAAACATGACAAAAAAGGAGCCATCTTCTTAATTAACACCGGAAGCCCCGGGAAAACCGGTCCACTGGTAAATCTGTTTCTCGACAAGTGTAAGATTGATGACTTCATGACCCGTGTGCGCGAAGAAATGATTCCGCTGAATGATGCCTGTATCAAAAGTTTAATTAAAGGAGAAACCCTTAAATTTTTCTCTACACTTAAACAGCTTTCGGGTTTCTTATATGATAATCTGGCTCCGATGATTCCGGAAACATTTAAAAAAATATGGAGGTACGGTCTTGAAACACAGTCGTTTTACCTGAAATTGTGTGGTTCGGGAGGCGGTGGATTCTTGTTGGGGTTTACCGACGATTTTGATAAGGCCAAGAAAGAACTTCATGACCTGGATGTAGATATTATTCCGGTTTATAAAAGCTTTAACGAAGCTGAATAATTTTTTTTTCTGATTTTATTGTATTGGAGGGGTCAACTTCCCGAATGCGGGGATTTACCTTCATTGGTGCGGGCTTTTTGTTTTCCTGCTTTTTTAAATATGTCTTTTTAACACTATATTTGCTTGTAAAATTTATAAATTATGGCAACAGAAATAACAAAGCTTATTGTTCAGGGTAAAATAGTGGATGTTTTAAACGGTGAAATATTTTCGGGTTCGGTTGAAGTTTCTGATGGCCGGATTATAAATATTGTTAGAGATGAAAAGGCAGAAGGTCCATTTATTCTGCCTGGTTTGATTGATGCTCATGTGCATATCGAGAGCTCCATGTTGCTGCCTTCTGAGTTTGCCCGTCTGGCTGTTGTGCACGGGACCATTGCTACTGTTTCAGACCCCCATGAAATTGCCAATGTTTTAGGTATGAAAGGGGTGCGTTTTATGATTGAAAATGGAAGAAAAGTTCCTTTTAAGTTTTTCTTTGGTGCTCCATCTTGCGTGCCCGCTACACCTTTTGAAACATCAGGCGCATCACTGGGTCCGGCCGAAGTTGATGAAATGCTTTCCTGGCCTGAAATCAGCTACCTTTCTGAGATGATGAATTTTCCCGGTGTGCTTAATGGCAATCCGGAAGTGTTGGCAAAGCTCGCTTCTGCCCAAAAATATGGAAAACCTGTTGACGGTCATGCGCCGGGTGTTGATGGCGACAATGCACGAGCCTATGCTGCAGCCGGCATTTCAACGGATCATGAGTGCTTTACTACCGAAGAAGCCATCGATAAGATGGATGCCGGCATGAAAGTGTTAATCAGAGAAGGAAGTGCAGCCCGTAATTTTGATGAACTTATTTCGCTTATAAAAGATTATCCGGAGATGATCATGTTTTGCTCCGACGATAAACATCCTGATGATTTGGTGAATGGCCACATTAATTTGTTGGTTAAGCGGGCGATTGGTGCCGGCTATAATTTGATGGATGTGCTCAGAGCCTGTACGCTTAACCCCGTGAAACATTATAATTTGAACATCGGGTTGCTCCAAAAAGGCGATCCCTCTGATTTTATTCTGGTTGATAATCTGAGCGATTTTAATATTCTTAAAACTTATATCAATGGTCAGTTAGTGGCAGAGAATGGTCATTCGTTGCTGCAGTGGATGGATGAAGATACACCCAATGTTTTTAATGCTAAAAATATAACGGCGGCCGATTTGGCTGTGCCAGCCTTGGGTGATGCTTTAAAAGTGCAACATGCACTTGAAGGTCAGCTTATTACCATGCTGAAGTTGGAAAGGGCTAGGGTGGTGAACGGTTTGGCTGTTTCAGATACCAGTCGCGATATTCTTAAAATGATGGTGATGAATCGCTATGCCCCGGCTTCACCAGCCATTGATTTTGTAAGTGGTTTCGGGTTGAAACGGGGAGCTATTGCCTCAACAGTAGCGCATGATAGCCACAATATCATTGCCGTAGGTGTTGATGATGAGTCTATGGCACGTGCAGTTAATCTGGTTATTAAAGCTAAAGGAGGAATTTCGGCAGTTGATGGTGATAAAGAGATGATTCTTGAACTTCCGGTTGCCGGACTTATGTCGCAGAAAGATGGATATTCAGTCGCAAACCTTTATAGTCAGATCAATGAAATGGTTATGCAGACTGGTTCTTCGCTCAAAGCCCCGTTTATGACCCTTTCCTTTATGGCTTTGCTGGTGATTCCGGCTATCAAACTTAGTGATAGGGGAATATTTGATGGTAATTCCTTCAGTTTTACCTCTTTATTTGAATAAAATAAATTACATACGTAACATATACTATTAATTAAGAATTTATTATGTAACTTTGTGAAAAATTTTAAACACATCGCGTCATGGCAAAAGAAATCGTCTTAGACATTGTAAAACTAGAGGCTGCCGCCAGTAAGTTGCGCGCTATTGCCCACCCAATGCGGATTGCAATTATTGATCTTCTGAATGAGAAAAAGAAACTGAGCGTAACTGAAATATATGAATATTTGCGTATTGAACAGGCTGCTGCTTCTCATCATCTCAATATTCTGAAAAGTAAAGGAATATTAGCGTCCAAAAGAGAAGGAAAACAAATTCATTATTCTGTCAGAACAAGCTCAATTACTGAGATTATTCAGTGTATTGATAAATGTAATGGCTGATAATTAAGTATTTGCAATTTTACATTGTAAAAAAATATCCGGGTGAAGCTTTATTTAAAGACTTCTTCCGGATATTTTTTATTGCTCCTTGTACAACCTTGTTTTGTTTTTTTGTTACCCGTTAGTCAGGCATTGTAATTTGCCAGTCTTCTTCCATTGTCCAGTTTGATCTAAGCTCAAATTCTTTGGGATGGTAGATCACAAACTCCGGCTGGAGCTTTTTCAGATAGCGGCCAGTGTCCCACTTTTGATTTTTATTGCTGTCGATAATAACCTTTAACCTGTATTTTTTGGGACTCAGATATTTAAATTCCACTATGGCATTATCTTCAATAATATGTTGTTCTATCAGTGTTTCTTTGTCGCCGAGTAATTGCACAATATAATTTATACCGGGTTTCGGGATGCTTATATTTACTTTTAAAGAGCCTGTTTCAGTTTCTGAATATGCCGTAAATTTCATGGCAGTACTGTCGTTCACAGAAGAAAACGCACCCGTAAATATGCTGTCGGGTAAAATCAGGCGATACGTTGAGCCCTCAGCCCATGGATACGATAATTCAAGGCGGGTTTTAACGGAGTCAGTAAAGGCAATGGATGGCTTTATCTGAATTGAATCCTTTGTCAGTTGAATTTTATCAAAATCAGCGGCAATGACAGGTTCTGAAAATTTGAGAACCAATGGCTGGTCAGGCTTTATTCGGCTCGAAATCAGAAAATTTTTAATGGAAAGGGCTGTTTTTTTGTCAGTGGGTTCTGATGTTTGTTTTTTGCCCGTAAGTTTTGTGCGAGGCTTCAATGAAAACTCGAGTGTGTCGGTTTTCATACCGGTGTCTGATACAGCTACTGTCAGGCTGTCGGCTCCCGGGTTAGGTATCCACAAGGTAATGGTGTCGCGTGTGCGATTGATGCTCTCATAATACCAATGGCCATTGAGCTCAGGCTGAAGGGCTTTAAATTCAGGCGACACAGTGCTGCAGCTGAAGGCAAGGCTCAGCACGTTTTCACTTAAAAGCGATGCTTTCAGAATACGCTGAACAGTGTCGGCTTCTCTGAATTGCCGCAGATTTATCGTGGGTGCTTGCATTGTTGTTCCCTCTGTAGTTTCCTCATTAGTAAGGCTGTCCGGTTTTTCGGCAGGGCTGCCTGCAAATCCGGGCTTAATGATAGAGTCGGAAAAACTAATTTCTTCTGTCGGCAGATTGTAAATGTAGTCGGCATTGATATCTGTCAGCGAAAACATGAGATAATTCCCCTGGCGCAGATTGTTGAGGCTATATTCACCTGATGCGCCTGTTCTGGCCAGATAGTAAGGCCTTTCTTTGTATGGAATGGAGTCGTAAATGGTGTCGTACAGCATTACAAATGCTCCTTTAACCGGCTGATTGGTAAAAGCATTGGTTAAATTGCCCGAAACAGATAAGGAGTCGAGAACTGCTCCGGTTGAAAAGGTGAATTGAAAGCCTGCCAACGGATTTGATTCTGTGATGTCTACAATGGCATCTCCAAAGAAGAAATTGTAAGTTGTATTGGCGCGTAGCGCTTCTTTGAATTTCATTATCAGGCTTTTGCCCCGAATGGTAAATTCGGGCTGTTCTCCCATAGGCGGTGATATAACCAGCTGATTCGAAATTTCTTTGAGTGATACAAATTCGCTGAAAGTAAGCGTTACCTTGTCAGAAGTGAAATTGACGCTCTGGTTGGCAGGCTCCGATTTGGTAACCTCCGGCGGAGTTGTGTCTTTGGGGCCTCCTGTGGGTGAAACAGGATTGGCGCATGCAGTAAAAAACAGTACACAGGCTATTGATAGTCTGTATATTGGTTTTAAATATGAAGTGAGATTGCCCATAATTTGGTTTACTTTGCAAAGATGGGAATTTTTAAGCTAAGGCAAAACGGAATACACTGGTATTTTACTGTTCATCTTGCCAATATTCTGACAACCTGATGATGATTTGTTTGTTAAAAATAAGAGGTGACTGTGGGCATCCATGCAAAGTTTGGGCTGGTGTTCTGTTTTTTTACATCCTTCTTTTGCCATATACCTGTTGGAATTGATTAACTTTATCAAACATTCATTATTTTGTTAAATTGATAAGAATGAGGAAAATATGTTTGCTTTTCTTGCTTTTTATATCGGTTGCCTTTTATAGTTTGGCGCAGGATAGTATCATTGTGGGCGCAGGCGTCAGGCATTGTTGCTTTAAAACAGGCGTGACTGAACGTTTGAGGCCTGAAGCTAAAGAAGCGTTTGCTAATTATGATGTACATTACCTGAGGTTTAATCTTTTTATTGATCCTTCGAGGGAAGATATATCCGGCTCTGTTTATACCCTGTTTGAAGTGAAAGGCGATTTGTCGGAAGGCCTGAAAATGGAGTTGTCTACAACGCTGCAGGTAGATTCGGTTACTTTTAACGGTCAATCTGTGTCTTTTTCACACATGGGCGAATTTTCTCTAACCATAAATGCCCCTCACTCATTTCAATCAGGGAGTTTTGCCGCAGTCGAGGTTTTTTACCATGGAGTTCCTTCTCCGGGTGAGGGATTTGGCTCTGTTGGCCGCAAGGAACACAATGGCGAATGGGCTATGTGGACACTCTCCGAACCCTACGGTTGTCGCGACTGGTGGCCCGGTAAAAATGATCTGACAGATAAGGCAGACTCAGTAGATATTTTTGTTCATTCTCCCGAAAAATACCGTACTGCATCCAACGGTGTGCTGGTGAGCGATACCGTAAGCGCAGGTGTACGCACCTGTCACTGGAAACATCGTTATCCCGTAGTTCCTTATCTTATTGCTGTTGCTGTTACTAATTATGATGTTTATACCGATGTAGCTTATCCCGGTGGCAGCCCTGTTGAAATTCTGAACTATGTTTATCCGGAAGATAAAGCTGACATCATGCCCCGCACGGCACAAACAGTTCCGGTAATGGAGCTATACAGTGATTTGTTTTCACCTTACCCGTTTGCCAATGAAAAATATGGCCATGCGCAGTTTGGATGGGGTGGAGGAATGGAGCACCAAACGATGTCATTTATGGGGCGTTTTGATTTTGAAATTATTGCGCACGAGCTTGCTCATCAATGGTTTGGCAATATGGTTACCCTGAACTCATGGCAGGATATATGGCTAAATGAAGGATTTGCCACTTATCTTTCGGCGCTTACTTATGAACATTTTTTTGATGGTTATTATTGGCCTGTTTGGAAGTCGCAAAGTATAGGATTTGTTACCTCTGAACCTGGCGGAGCTGTTTTTGTTGAAGATACAACTGATGTCAGCCGAATTTTCAGCGCCCGCCTTTCTTATTACAAAGGTGCTTTGCTCTTGCATATGCTGCGGTGGGTTTGCGGAGATGAGGCCTTTTTTACTGCCTGCAGGAATTATCTTGAGGATCCGGCCCTGAAGTATAGTTTTGCCGGAACAGCGCAACTCAAAGCACATCTTGAATCAGCTTCCGGAATTGATCTGACTGAATTTTTCAACGACTGGTACTACGGGCAGGGTTTTCCGGCCTACCAAATCAGGTGCTATCAGATGGCGGCCAACGATTATAAGGTAGAGATTAGTCAATCTCAGTCGCACCCTTCTGTCTCATTTTTCGAAATGCCTGTGCCGGTAAGGTTTTCGGGCTCGGGTAAAGATACGCTCATTGTGTTCAACCATCAGGCAGATAAACAGGTTTTTACTATTTTTCCTGATTTTGAAATCGAGCAGGTCGTTTTCGACCCTGACCAATGGATTGTTTCTGCTAATAATCTTGACACACTGATACGAAAGTCAAATCTCGTTGAAATTTATCCGAATCCGGTTGTTGACGTTTTCAGAGTTACTCCTGCAAATGAGAGCCTGACCGGAATTTCGGTAACCGACTGCGCAGGACGTGAAGTAAAAGTGGATTTTTCTGTTGAAGGCAATGGCATTTCAGTAGATGCAACGAGTTTGTCTGCAGGGATTTACTTGATACGGATTAATAGTGTGAATGGAAGCAGAGTGGCTAAATTTTTGAAATTATAGGTTTTAAATCAATGTAACAGATGTACGCCGGCTTTCTTAAACCGGTTGTTTTTGAGGAATGATGTGCTCATGTGATAATTTGTCAGATTGCAGACCCCGGCTGGATTGATAGGGGATATATGTTGAAATATTTGCTGGCATGGGATAAGATGCTTATTTTAGATTATTCAAATTTTGAGCAGATGAAAAACCTGATTCTTTTATTCGCGGTGGCACTGTTGGTCATAACAGGTTCTTGTAAAAGTAAATCAACTGCAGACAAGCTGCTGGCCCTGAAAGCTGACAGTGTGCTTGTGCAGGCAAAACGTGTTTTCAAGCCTTTGCCCGACGAAGCTATAAATCCGGATAACCCATTAACACCAGAAAAAATAGCGTTGGGAAAGATGCTGTATTATGATAATCGCTTGTCGGCAAACAACACACAAAGTTGTAATACATGTCATAATCTTGATACATATGGTGTAGATAACAAGGCTACCAGCCCGGGCGATAATGGGGTGCCCGGAACCCGTAATTCGCCTACTACGCTCAACGCTGCCCTGCATTTTGCGCAATTTTGGGATGGACGGATGAAGGATGTTGAAGAACAGGCCGGCGGGCCGGTTGTAAATCCGGCAGAAATGAATATGCCCAGCGAGGAGCTGGTGATAACCAGGCTCGCAGGTGATGTTGGTTACAAAAAGATGTTTGCATCGGCTTTCCCCGGTTTAAAAGAACCGATTACTTTTGAAAATATGCGTAAAGCCATTGGCGCCTTTGAGCGTACTTTGCTTACGCCATCGCAGTTTGATGATTTTCTGAAGGGTGATCGTACGGCATTAACCCTGCAGGAGCTCAACGGGGTGGAAATTTTTATAAATACCGGATGTACAGCCTGCCATATTGGTCCCCTTAAAGGAGGAAGTATGTTTCAGAAATATCCTTTGTTTGGCACTCATCAGGAGCTTACCGGCAGTAAAACTGATGATTTGGGCAAAATGCAGGCTACAAAAATTGAAACTGACAAGTACCTGTTTAAGGTACCTTCGCTTAGAAATGTGGCTGAAACCTGGCCATATCTGCACGATGGTAGTGTTAAAGAGCTTGACAGGACGGTTTTAATTATGGGCAGGGCAGAGCTGAACAAACAGCTTTCAACCGAACAAACTGCCGGCATTGTAGCATTTCTTAAAACCCTAACGGGTGAAGTTCCTGAAAGTGCAAAACTTGCAGTTCATGATTGATAAGGGTGGCAGTTGGAAAAGGGGGCCACTTAATAAAAGCTTTTTATCATCCGCTTTGCTGTTTAGTCAGTTCAGGTGTGATGGCACTAAAAGTGAAGCCCTGTTGTGAAAAGTGTTCAAGAAAGCGGGGCAGGGCATAAAACAACCGGTCGGCGGCCTTCAGGCTGTCATGAAAAACAACGATGCTGCCATCTGAAGTGTTTTGCGTGGCATTATTCAGTACCTTTTCGGGACTGGAGTCTAAATCAAAGTCGCCACTTAATACTGACCACATTATAATTTGATAGTCAGGCTTTATTGATTGGATGTATGACGGCCTGATGCGGCCATAGGGCGGTCTGAATAGCGGACTTTTTACCATGCGATGGCATTGCCCGATGTCGGCCAGGTATTCATTCAAAGGGGTTTTCCAGCCGTTCAGGTGGTGATAGGTGTGATTACCGGTTGTATGTCCGGCTGCCAGTACTTTGCCATAAACATCAGGATGCTTGTTTACATTATCTCCAACGCAAAAAAAAGTGGCTTTGGCATTGTATTCTTTAAGAATATCCAGCACTTGCGGCGTAATTTCAGGGATTGGTCCATCGTCAAATGTCAGGAATATCTTACCAGGCTGATTGTCTATTTGCCAGGTGAGGTTCTTTCGTGTAAGACTGCGCAGCAGCCCGGGAGATTTGGAAATGTACATGAAGCAGGTTTAGGTCAGGGCCTCTGAAGAATAGAGTCTGAACAGGATGTGTTCAGAATGCGTTTCTTTGTACCAGTGGAATTTAAGTCCGGATTCCATTGGTTCACTCGGTTTATTTTTAGCCCACAAATTTAATCCTTCTTTTTTAATGACCAGTTATAATATAAGTGGGATTGTTGATGAACCCGGTAAAACAAAAAATGCGCTCCTGTTGTTACAAGAGCGCATTTTTTATAAGTAAAGGTGCATATGCCTGAGGATTAGCATCGGTGCAATGCCCCTTGGAAAATTACCAACGTTTTCTCTGGAAGGGGCGCTGCGCAGACGATGAGGGTCGTGCAGGCCTTTTTTGATGTGCGGGCTTACGCGACCTGTCGGCTACTGTAACTTCGGCAGCAACAGGCGTGCTGGCTACAAATCCATCCATTTTTTTAACTTCAATGTTCTGAGGTAAAAGTTTGTTGATGTCCTTGAGGTTTCCGCGTTCATCTGATGCGCAGAAAGAGATAGCTGTTCCAGATTCCCCGGCGCGTCCTGTACGTCCGATTCTGTGTACATAGGTTTCCGGCACTTCCGGCAACTCAAAATTGATTACATGTGAAAGTTTGTCCACATCAATGCCACGCGATGCAATATCGGTAGCAACCAGCACTTTTATGGTGCGGTTCTTAAATCCCTGTAATGCTTTCTGGCGGGCAAGCTGCGATTTGTTTCCATGGATGGCTACTGCCGGAATGCCTATTTTGATCAGCTCGCGGGTTACTTTGTCGGCGCCATGTTTGGTGCGTGTAAATATCAATGCGGTTTCAATTTCTTCCGAAGCAAATACCTGGTGAAGCAGTGCTTTTTTATCGGCCTTTTCAACAAAATAAACAGATTGATTCACACTTTCTGCAGGAGCTGAGAGCGGTGCTACATGTATCATTACCGGTTCGCGCAGCAAACTGTCGGCCAACGACCTGATTTCAGGCGGAATAGTGGCTGTAAAAAAGCCTGTTTGGCGATATGTTGGCAGCTTGCCGATGATACGTTTAATGTCAGGTGCAAAGCCCATGTCGAGCATGCGGTCAGCTTCGTCAAGGATAAAAAATTCAATACTGTTGAGCTTGACAAAGCCCTGATTCATTAAATCGAGTAAACGACCTGGTGTAGCAATTAATATATCCACCCCTTTTTTCAGGATAGCTGTTTGAGGGTTTTGCGATACACCTCCGTAAATAACGGTATGTCTGAGCCTTAAACCTTTGCTGTAATCAGAAAAGCTTTCACTTATCTGGATGGCCAGCTCGCGGGTAGGGGCCAATATCAGTGCCCTGATGCCTGCAGTTCTTCTGTCGGCCTGTCCGGCGTAAAGTTTCTGTAAAATTGGAATGGCAAATGCCGCCGTTTTGCCCGTTCCGGTTTGGGCGGTGCCGAATACATCGGAGCCTTTGAGCAGATGCGGTATTGCTTTTTCCTGTATGGGGGTTGGTTCTGTGTAACCCTTTTGTTTAAGCGCCTGGGTTATGGGCGCAATGATGTTCAGATTTTCGAATGTCATGTATAATTAATAAAATGATCGCAGCCGGCAAACAACCGTGGCTTTTCGGAGTGTCCTGTGTTAATTCTGAAAGATTTCCTGTATTAACGAAGGTTCGATTGGCGGGAAAGGATATAAACCTATAAATGAGTATCAGCTACTTTAATGAGCTGCAAAGATAAACATAATGTTTTGATAAAAAGGATTTTAATCTAATCCCGAGGGTTGTTTTGTTGAAATATTTCTGCAGCTGATTGATTTTCATGCTGGTAATGTGCAATTAATCAGCATTATATGTATTTTGTTCAATGCTGATGCTTAGCCGTTCACTGCCCTTGTTTTTGACTGATTTGCTCCAGGTTTTGAAATTTAAGTGAAGTCAGGCGGCTTTTTCAGGCTCTTTAGGATTTAAATAATGATAATTCTTTTGAATATCAGGCTTTTATTGTCTGAAATGCGAAGAGTGTAAACCCCCTTTCCCGATTCTTCAAGATTTATTATTTCCGATATGCCTTTACGGAAGGACTTGACATAAATCAGCTTTCCGGCCTGATTGCTTATAATTACATCAATAGTTCTGTTTAGCAGATTATCATAATATAGATGAATTTCGCCTGTTGACGGGTTGGGATATGCCTCAAATAACAGTAATTCCTGTTTTTCAACTGCTACAGGTAACCCTGATTGTATGACCTGTACTGTGTGCGGGCTTATTCCCCATGCACTGATTATAAGGTTAGCGGTTCTGATTTGAGTAGAAGGGTTTGCTGCATATGAAACATCAATTACGCCATTGCCAAAGCCTGAAAATGCTGTTGTGCACCAGCTTGCATCGCATTCTACGTTCCAATTTGTATTGGATGTCACCGCAAAATAAGTTGTACCGGCCGGTGGGTTCACTATTTGTATTTCGGGCTCTACCTGCAGATTTGCGGTTATACCAGCCTGTTGTAACGTAACTAGCTGGTCGCCTCCTTCTGTTGCCGAAACTGTAATGGTGGCAGTCCGGTCTGTCAGATTCTGGTTTTCGGTATAGCTGGCTGTGATGATTCCGTTCCCGCTGCCCGATGGGGTTACTGTACACCAGTCAGCATCACATTGTGCTGTCCAGCTGGTGTTTGACTGTACCGAATACGTAACGCTGCCGGCATTGGCCGATACAGATTGTGATATCGGGGTAACACTCAGTATGGTGCCTGCTTGTTCGTATGCAATGGCTGCGTCAAATATTTCCGTTACAAACTGAGGTGCTACCAATGCGGTAGCTGCTGCATTTGGGTGACTGTCAGTATTGCTGACAGCATATTGCAATTGTTCGTATCCGTTTTCATCTGTCAGTTTTTCGAAGTAGTGAAATACATAAACATTGGATGGGAAAACGCCCGTTTCCGGGTCCAGTCCCTGGGCCAGGGTGTCTTTGGCCCAGCTGGTAAAGCTTTTCGATAATGCTGCGGCTTGCGGATTTGTGGCGCCTTCTACCAGTGGGGCATTGGTCCAGATGACGAAAAAGTTTTCAGGGTGGAGCGACATTTTTCTTACCATGTGCCTCCAGTGCCATTTGTAGTTGTACACCGATTTGATGCTATAGTTCAGCGTATCTGATGCCTGGCCGTATCCGGTCATTTCTGACGATGGATAACATGATTTGATGACAATGATTTTTTGAGAGGAAAGGATGGGTGACAGATCTGCGTTTGGGTCCTCGTTGTCAAAAATCCTGTGCCAGCGTTCCCATTCATTCACCCAGGGGTTTAACGGCCAGTCCTGTTCCTGCATCGATACCTGGTCGGCACCTGAATATCCATGCTGGTTGTTGTAGCTGATTATCTCTGAAGGTATACTGGTTGCTGAGCCATTAGGCCCCCATATGTTTTCGCCGGTTGAATGATGGAGAAATACACCACTGCGATAGGTTGTTTGTGATTCTCCCCTTGAAAACAGGGCAAGTGTCAATAAAAAGCTTATCATTATTTTCATGGCCGTGGGTTAAAATAACGATTCATGGGAACCTGTGAAAGAGCGGATTGCAAGTTTTTTTGGTGAATTTACATTGCCTGAATGTAAATGGAAGGGAGTGAAAGTGGTGTTTTACAGCGGCAACTGACCTGGAATTTGCTGAAAGTTGATTCGGAAACAACCGGACTTTCTCAAAGGTACAAATATTGTGTCTGAATTACAAGAAATGAAGTGTGATGCATTGATTGTGAGTTGATTGAAAAAGAGGTTGTATTTTTTGCAAAACGCCTGTGTTTTGATGATACTTCCAAAGTGGTGTTTTTTTTTGATAGATACAGATGTAATTATAAAAAGATGATTGTTCTATAAATAATTTGATTGATAAGTAGTTGCATGATAAAAATGAAAAATCCGGTCAGTTAGCTTACCGGCCGGATTTTTCGCTGGAATGAGTGGGTGATATTTATTTTATCTCTTTTTCAATCCATTTTGAACGGTCAGGTGGTGTAGGAGGCGTTACTTTCTTCACCGGATTTGCCTCCAGTTCTTTGAGCAATACTTCCACCGCTTTTTCAATTCCGGGGTCGATGCCTTTGGCTAACTGTTCAGGGCGATCTACCACTTCAATATCCGGGTAATCGCCAATTCCTTCAATGATCCATTCTCCGTTTTCGTCAAATATGCCGAAGCGGGGTACTGAGATGTAGCCACCGTCAACGAGTCCGGCATTGCCGGATATTCCAACAAGTCCGCCCCAGGTGCGGGTTCCTATAAGTTTACCAAGTCCAAGTTTTTTGAAGTAATAGGGGAAGGCATCGCCTCCTGATGAGGAATAACCGTTAATGAGCATAACTTTTGGGCCGTCGTGGGCAATGGCTGGAGCACGTCCGGGAAGCAGGCCGTTTTGTTGCCAATAGCTTAGTGTTTTCCGGTCGAGCAGGTCGGCCATGCGGTCGGGAATAAAACCACCTCCGTTGTAACGGTCGTCAATAATCAGCGCTTCTTTGGTGTGGTAGGCATACATGCCACGAAACAGTTCGCGGTTGCCTTCAACAGCGGTGTTGGGCACATGAATATATCCAATCCGGCCGCCCGATAGCTTGTCTACCATTGCCCTGCGCTCATTTACCCAGTCGAGGTACATAAGCTCCAGCTCACTTTTGATTGGAACAATCAGCGAGGTGCGGGCGCCACCGGTTTCAGGGGTGGCGTTTACAGTTATTTCAACTTTTTTATCGGCCTGATTTTCAAGGAATGCATAAGGATTTTCCTTTGTTGTTATTTCATGACCATTGATGCTAATCAGGTAGTCGCCTTCCTTTACATTTACTCCTTGCTCTGTTAACGGGCAACGGCGTTCAGGATTCCAGTTTTCGCTATCATAAATTTTTGCAATACGATATCGTCCGGCAGCCTCATCTGCCACCAGTTCTGCGCCCAGCAATCCGCCATCCACGCGTTTAACGTTTTTGAAATCGCCCCAGTTGTTGTAGGCATGACCGACGTTGGTCTCAGCAATAATTTCGCTTAGAATGTAGTCAAGGTCGGCGCGGTGTCCAACATATGGAAGCAGGGCTCCATAGCGCTGTTTGAGACCAGCCCAGTCGACGCCATGCATGTTGTTTACATAAAAGTAATCGCGGAAGATTCTCCAGCCATCGGTATATATCTGATTCCATTCTTTGCGTGGGTCAATTTTCATATCCATCTGGCTAAGGTCGAGCTTGCCGGTACCGGGTTTTACGCCCGGTGCAATTTTGGTGATTCCGTAATCGCCTCCCGAAGCGTACAATACCATTTTGCCGTCGGCACTAACAACATAACCACCCGTTCTGTCAAGAATCTCTTCTGATTTTTCTTCCGATAGGTTATAGCGCATCAGTTTGCCGTTGCTGATATAAAGCAATCCGCCATCGGCAGCAGCCAGACCGAAATAAGTGCCGGCTTCCATGGGTAAGGCGATAATCCTGTTGACAATGCCTTCCATGTCAATGCTTACTTTTATGCCTTCATCCTGTTTATTGGCCGTAGTTTCGGTTTTTTTACCGGCTGGCTTTTTAGGCTCATCTGCTTTGGCCGTTTCCCTGATTTCCTCAATGTCGTTCTTGTCTTTAATCAACCTGGGGCCGTCCGACTTTAAGACAATGGCATAGATGCGGGTTGCTTTGTTATATAAATAGTCGAACTCAAATCCTGAAAATGCAAGGTTAAAGTCGCGGTTTGAAGCGAAGAAAATATAGTTGCCGTCTTTGGAGAACACCGGTGAAACATCATCAAAGGTGTTGTCGGTCAATTGGTAATTCTTTGCATCAGCAATGTTGTATACCCATATGGCTGATTGTTCGTTGCTTCCTTCTTTTTGATAGGTAATCCACTTTGAATCAGGAGAAAAGCTGTAAGAGCGGATTTCTGAATTGGCTGCATGGGTAATTTCGGTTTGTTTGCCTGTTTGCGTATCGAGCAACCACAGTTTTAAAGTGCGATCGGAATAAACCATGTAGCGGCTGTCGGGCGACCATTCAGCTTCATATTTCCATGCGGCTGAGTTGCTGGTAAGTTGTTTGGCTTTAGCTCCTTTCTTATTTTCGAGCAGGTAAATTTCATATTCACCCGTTGCATCTGAATAGTAGGATATGTATTTGCCATCGGGCGACCATGAGGGGTAAAGTTCGCGAATGCCTTGTGTCTGGGTCAGATTTTCAATCATTCCGTTTTCAGCCGGAACCGAAAAGATGTCGCCGCGGGCGTCAAAAAGAGCTCTTTTACCCGTAGGTGAAATGGAAAAGTTGTTGATGTCGTCCTTTACGTTTTTAAAGTAGGCCACCAGGTTAGGATTATCAAAATTCAGATTTACCGTAACTTTTTCTGAAACGCCGGTGGTGAGGTTCAGTTTGTATAAATAACCGCCGTTTTCATAAACAAGCTGTCCGTTTTCACCCGAAGGCCACATTACATCAAAGTCCTTGTGGAAGGTAAGCTGGTCAGTTTGTTTGGTTTGGGTGTTATATCGATAAATGTTGAGCCTTAAATCGCGATCGGATGCATAATAAATATTATCACCAAACCAAGTAGGGCATTGGTCTGTTCCTGCAAAGTCGGTAATTTGTTCCGAAGTGTTATTGGCCAGGTCGTAAATCCACAGATTGCTTGCTCTTCCTCCTTTATACCGTTTCCACGTGCGGAATTCCCTGTCAACCGGTGTAAAACAAACTTTGGAAGCATCGGGCGAAAGCACTGCAAATCCACCGTTTACTATTTGCAGAGGCTTTTCGAACCCTCCATCGAGTCCCACAAGGAAATATTTTCCGTTGCGATCGCCAAACTCAGTGCGATTGCCCCTGAACATGATCTGCTTGCTGTCAGGTGTCCAGTCAAGTACCACATTGTCATATCCGCCGCGTGGTGGCATCACGCCTACAGAGTTGTAAAAAGTAAGCTGCCGGGGCGAACCGCCTTCTGAAGGAATCACAAATACTTGCCTGCTGCCCGAATATTCGGCAGAGAAAGCAATCCATTTGCCATCAGGAGATATTTTGGGGAAAAGTTCGAGCCCCTCGTGTGAGGTAAGCCTGCGCGCATTTCCGCCTGTGGCCTCAACAGTCCATATGTCGCCTGCATATACAAAGGCAATGAGGTTTTTATTGATGTCGGGAAACCGCAGTAAACGCGCGTCGTTTTGGCCTTTCACTCCTGTTGAAATGCAGAGGAGCAGAGTGAAAGCCAGAATTTTATAAAAGTGGTTTTTCATAGGTGGTTGGTTAAAAAAAAGTCGCAAGTTAAACGGTATGCGTTAATCTGAAGGTTAAAAGATGTTAAAAATGTGAATTTTCATTGACAGCTTGGGCCAGCCCCGAAAAAAACAGGTCATTTTTCTGCAAAAAGAGCAGAAATTTCTGATTATGCTGATTAAACAGGTGGCTGATTTAAGATAAGCCAGTATAAACCTATTTCTTTTACAGCAGTTATAAAACTGGCAAAGTCAACAGGCTTTACTATATAACTGTTTACACCAAATTTGTAACTTTCCACAATGTCGCGGTCTTCTTTCGAAGAGGTGAGGATGACAACCGGAACAGTTTTGGTCATTTCATTTGTTTTGATTTCCTGTAATACTTCCAGCCCGTCAATTTTTGGCAGCTTGAGATCAAGGAGTATCAGCCTGGGAAGGATTTCTTTATTTCGCCCTGCAAATTTGTTTCGTGCAAACAGATAATCAAATGCCTGTTCTCCATCCCAAACATGTACCAGGTTATTGGCAAGATTGTTTTTCTTTAATGCTCTGATTGTTAATTCGGCATCATCCGGGTTGTCTTCTACCAAAAGGATATCGGTATCGTTGAATTCATTCATGCTGCTTGGTTTTTGTGATGAGGCCTGTTTTATTTGAAAAGAGGCTTTTTGTTGGAAAAAGTTGATTTTCAGTATAAAAGTACTAAATTTTCGTTGTAAATCCCTGTTTTTTTATGTTTTAGAAGGATGTTTTGCTTTTTTGCCTGGAGCATATGTAATTTCCCGTCTATTCGCTATTAATTTTGAAACACCCGGTGTTTTATAAAAATGTGCTTCGTTTTTTATATGTGCTGTTTGCTCTTTGTCAGATGGCGAAGTGCTTCATGAATTTCAGGAAATTGAAACATAAATCCGGCTTTTTGAAGCCGTTCAGGAATTGCTTTTTGGCCTGAAGTAAGTGTGACTGCTCCTTCTCCGTAGATCAACCTTAACGCAAAGGCCGGGACTGGCAAAAGAGCCGGTCTGTGAAGGGTTTTCGCAAGTGCTTTTGTAAAACCTGCATTGTTGGTTACTTCAGGAGATGTTAAATTAAAAATGCCATCGATATTTTGTTCGATTACAAATAAATAGGCATTTATCAAATCTTGTATATGAATCCACGAGAATCCCTGCCGGCCGCTGGCAATCCGTCCTCCAAGACCTGTTTTGAAAGGTAGAAGCATTTTAGGTAAAGCGCCGCCATCTCTGGAAAGCACTACGCCTAATCTGAAAATGGCTACTTTTGTAAATGCCTTTGATTTAAGGGCTTCAGCTTCCCAGTCGATGCAAACTTGTGACAAAAAGTCGGTGCCGTGTGCGGTGTTGCTTTCAGTGTAAATTTTATCGCCGGGGTATATGCCAACAGCTGAGGTTGAGATAAATAGTCCGGGTTTACTTTCGGCCATTTCAATGGCCTGGCTTATCATCCGGGTGGTGAGTATCCGGCTGGCAACAATAGTTTTTTTGTATGATTCGGTCCAGCGCGCAACTATCGGGGCGCCTGCCAGATGAATTACTATATCCGCATGGCTTACCTTTTCTGCCAGGAATTTTATATCCTTTTCAAAATCAGTTCTTCCGATGGTTGTTACTTCGTGGTTACGTTGCCTGAGGGCAGACATGAGCTGGGTGCCTACTAAACCGGTTGATCCACTGATTAATACTTTCATATATAGAATATTACATATGGCATCCGGGCAAAGTTCTGACATTGATTTACAGACAAAATTATGGTCTAAAAATATTTGCAGGATAAAAAAACCTATACCTTTGCACCGTTTTTACCGAAATGGTAAACAATAAAAGTAAGTAAAAGGTTGTAAAAAACCAATAACCAATACCTCGATGGATAATACAGAAAAGAATAGCAAACCGGGAGGGCTTTTAACTGAGTTCCCTTGCGTGGCTACGTCCGAATGGGAAGCCAAAATCCTGCAGGACCTAAAGGGTGCCGACTATGAGAAGAAACTCATCTGGAAAACAGCCGAGGGATTCAGCGTAAAACCTTATTACAGGGCTGAAGACCTGGAGAGTCTGAAGAGTCAGCTGGGCTCACTGCCCGGGCAATTTCCTTATGTTCGCGGCACAAAGGCTGTGACCAACGATTGGGAAATATGTCAGGATATTGAAACGGCCATGCCTGAACGTGCCAATGAGTGTGCAATTGATGCTACCCAAAAAGGCGCCAATGCTTTGTCAATTAATGCTGCAAACCTTAAAGGAGCTGCTGCGGTAGCTACTTTGCTCAAAGGATTGGATACTGCTCGTACCAGTCTGCATTTCAACTCTTCAAGTTCCTATATTGAATTTCTGGGATGGTTAAAGGAAGGAATTTCCTTATCGGGCAGTAATGCTGCTGAGATAAAAGGTTCTTTTGACTTTGACCCGATCAGTTATCTTCTGTTAAAAGGAAATTTTCATTACTCACAGGAAGAAGATCTGAATGAAGGTTATGATCTGATTAAACTGGCAGAAACTGATTTGCCGGGTTTCAGAGTAATGACTGTAAATGGTCAGTATTTTCATAATTCAGGTTCAACACTGGTTCAGGAGCTTGCTTTTGCACTCGCTTCGGGCAATGAGTATCTGGCTTATCTTACTGGCAAAGGCCTGAGTGTTGACCAGGTTGCGCCGCGTATGGTGTTTGCTTTCGCCACAGGCTCCAATTATTTTATGGAAATTGCCAAGCTGCGTGCTGCCCGTATGTTGTGGGCCCGAATTGTTGAACAATACAAACCTGCTCAATCTGCTTCGGCTCAAATGCGCATCCATGTAACCACAGCCAACTGGAACAAAACCATTTACGACCCGTATGTAAATGTGTTGCGTACAGCAACTGAAGCCATGTCAGCCGCTATTGGCGGAGCCGATATGGTTACGGTGCTTCCTTTTGATTTAAATTACAAGGAGCCCGATGATTTCTCTGTACGTATTGCACGTAACCAGCAAATTATATTGAAAGAAGAATCAAGCCTCGATAAAGTGGTGGATCCTTCAGCTGGTTCTTATTACATTGAATCACTTACTGCTGCGCTGGCTGATGCTGCCTGGAAACTTTTCCTTGAAGTAGAAGAAAAGGGAGGTATGATTGAGGCTGTAAAAGCCGGATTTGTTCAGGATTTGGTAAACGAAAGTGCCAAACAGCGTAAGGCCGAGATTGCATCCCGCAAAACGATTGTTCTGGGAACCAACCAGCATCCGAATACCCTTGAGAATATGCTTGATAAAATACAGGCTGAAGATGAAGGGGATGAGTCGGAAGCACCAGGTTTGACTCCCCGCTATAAAACCATTGAAGTTTTCCGTGGTGCCGATGGATTTGAAGATTTGAGGCTTGCTACTGAAATATGGGAAAATGAAGGCAATAAAAGGCCGCATGTATTCATGCTCACCATCGGCAACCTTGCTTTCAGAAAAGCACGTGCAGGTTTCAGCACTGGTTTCTTTGGCTGTGCCGGTTACAAAGTTACCGATAATGCCGGTTTTGCAACCATCGATGAAGGTGTAAAAGCTGCCATTGATGCCGATGCCGATATTGTGGTTTTGTGCAGTAGCGACGAAGAGTATGCCGAAATTGCACCTGCCGCTGCTCAGGCACTCAAAAAAGCTAATCCCGAAATTCAGGTCGTTGTGGCCGGTTTCCCGAAAGAAATTGTAGAGTCTCTGAAAGCTGCCGGCGTTGATGAATTTATTCATGTCCGCACCAATGTTCTTGAAACTTTATATGCTTTTCAGCAGAAACTTGGCGTAATGCTGTAAATCCTTTGCCGGATTTGCTGTTTAATGCCTGAAGTGCTTTGAAATGACAAAACCTGGGTTCGGAAGTATCGATTTTGCCCTTGTGACAAACCTTCGCTGAATCAAAATGACTGTCAGTTCAAAATCAGTTAACAACAAGTAACTTATACAAAAATCATATGCGTCCCGATTTTAAAAATGTGAATCTTAACCCGGTTGAAAAGGAATCCGTTGCTTCTCCTGAAAAGGGAAGTGAATGGATGACTACCGAACAGATTCCGGTCAAACCCGTTTTTACGGCGGCTGACCTGGCAAAAATGGAACACCTTAATTACGCGGCCGGGATTGCTCCATTCCTTCGTGGTCCATACAGTACTATGTATGTGATGAAGCCATGGACTATCCGCCAGTATGCAGGGTTTTCAACAGCCGAAGAATCCAATGCTTTTTATCGTCGTAATCTGGCAGCCGGTCAGATGGGCCTTTCAGTGGCTTTTGACCTGGCAACCCACCGTGGCTACGACTCAGATCACGAACGTGTTGTGGGTGATGTGGGTAAGGCTGGTGTTGCCATCGACTCTATCCTCGATATGAAGATTTTGTTCGATCAGATTCCGCTCGATAAAATGTCGGTTTCTATGACAATGAACGGTGCTGTTCTACCAGTTCTTGCTTTCTATATTGTTGCTGCCGAAGAACAGGGAGTACCAATGGAAAAATTGAGCGGAACTATTCAGAATGATATTCTGAAGGAGTTTATGGTGCGCAACACCTATATCTATCCACCAGTTCCTTCCATGAAAATTATCGCTGATATTTTTGAATTTACTTCAAAAAACATGAAGAAGTTCAATTCTATTTCCATTAGCGGTTACCACATGCAGGAAGCAGGTGCTACAGCCGATATTGAGCTGGCTTATACCCTGGCCGATGGTCTGGAGTATATCCGCACAGGTATTCAGGCCGGTATTGATGTAGATGCCTTTGCACCCCGTCTTTCATTTTTCTGGGGCATTGGTATGAACCACTTTATGGAAATAGCCAAAATGCGCGCTGCACGCCTGCTTTGGGCTAAGATTGTGAAACAGTTCAACCCGAAAGACGCCAAATCAATGGCGCTGCGTACCCATTCTCAAACTTCAGGATGGAGTTTGACCGAGCAGGATCCTTTCAACAATGTAACCCGTACAGCTGTTGAAGCGCTTGCTGCATCACTCGGACATACACAGAGTTTGCATACCAATGCTTTGGACGAAGCTATTGCTTTGCCCACTGATTTCTCTGCCCGTATTGCCCGTAATACACAGATTTATCTTCAGGAAGAAACCAATATTACCCGCGTGGTTGACCCCTGGGCTGGTTCATATTATATTGAATCTCTGACCCATGAGTTGGCGCATAAGGCCTGGAAACTGATTGAAGAGGTTGAACAGCTCGGCGGTATGGCCAAAGCCATTGAAACCGGAATTCCTAAAATGCGTATTGAGGAAGCTGCGGCACGTAAACAGGCACGCATCGACTCAGGTCGCGATACAATTGTGGGTATTAACAAATATCGTCTTGCCAAAGAAGACCCGATTGATACACTTGAAGTTGACAATACTGCCGTAAGGGAAGCCCAGCTTAAACGTCTGGCTGAACTGCGTGCTAACCGCAACAATCAGGATGTGCATCTGGCACTTGATGCACTTACCCGTTCGGCTGAAACCGGCGAAGGCAATTTGCTCGAACTGGCTATTGATGCAGCCCGCAAACGTGCTTCATTGGGTGAAATTTCTATGGCACTCGAAAAAGTGTATGGAAGGTATAAAGCCGTGATTCGTTCAATTTCCGGAGTTTACTCCTCTGAGTCGAAAGACGACAACAGTTTCAGAAAAGCTTGTGAACTGGCCGATAAATTTGCAGCTATGGAAGGCCGCAGGCCTCGTATCATGATTGCAAAAATGGGGCAGGATGGCCATGACCGGGGTGCCAAAGTGGTAGCAACCGGCTATGCCGATATAGGATTTGATGTTGACATCGGACCTTTGTTCCAGACCCCGGCCGAAGCTGCCCGCCAGGCAGTTGAAAATGATGTGCATGTGCTGGGCGTTTCCAGCCTCGCCGCCGGTCATAAAACACTCGTTCCTCAGGTTATTGAAGAACTTAAAAAGCTTGGTCGCGAAGATATTATGGTGATTGTGGGTGGCGTAATCCCTCATCAGGATTATGACTTCCTCTACAAAGCCGGTGCAATGGCCATCTTTGGCCCGGGTACTGTTATTCCTGATGCTGCCATCAAAATGCTTGAAATTTTGATCGACGCAAGGAAATAATTCTTCAGGACTTCAATCGATTTTGAATTTATTAACTGAAAAGAGACTCCGCTAAGGAGTCTCTTTTTTGCTTTCTTGCAATGCCTGAGGTCATTGCGGGTTGCTTCACCATATGCTTTGCCTGACAAAGATTTTTTAAGCGTCGGGTATTTGCACTAAATGCCTGATGAACTTCCTCATTGGCAAATGCCTTTAAACAATTGCCGTCAAAAACTGTTATTCCAGTGCATTATTTATTAATTTTGCATCTTCAAACCTAATATTCCATAAGGGAAAAGTTTGAATTATAAAGAAGAGGGGAGAGACCAGGCTCTGCGAACCTCTGGCAACCACAGCCACCACAAGCTGAACGGTGCCAATACCTGTTCCCTGTGAAGGGAAGCTTATAATTGAAACACCAGTGCGTTGCGCATTCCCGCTTAGCCAGATGTGTTTTATTGTTTCATTCACTGTTCACTGCAGCATGCTTTACATGTTTGCCGGAGCTGGTTAAAATGTATGTTATGGATACTGAAAAAAATATTAGTAAAGAGCTTGAAAGCAGGGTGTTGGTTCTTGATGGTGCTATGGGTACCATGATTCAGCGTTACCGGCTCGAAGAGGCAGATTACCGTGGTGAGCGTTTTCGCCATCACCCATCGGATGTTAAAGGCAATAACGACCTGCTGTCTATAACAAGACCAGATATTATCCGCGAAATTCACCTGGCTTACCTCGATGCCGGAGCCGATATTATTGAAACCAACACTTTTAATGCCACCCGTATTTCAATGGCCGATTACCATATGGAGCATCTGGTGTATGAGATGAACCGCGCAGCTGCTGAAATCGCTGTAAAAGCCGCAGATGAATACAGCCGGCTACAACCCTTAAAACCACGCTTTGTTGCCGGAGCTATCGGGCCAACCAATAAAACGGCATCCATGTCGCCTGTTGTAAGTGACCCCGGATTCAGAGCCATTTATTATGATGACTTGGTTGCTGCTTACACTGAGCAGATTGATGGTTTGCTGGATGGCGGGGTGGATCTGTTGCTGGTTGAAACAGTTTTTGATACACTCAACGCCAAAGCAGCGTTGTTTGCCATTCATGAAGTGTTGCGTGAGCGCCAAACCAGAATTCCGGTAATGGTGTCGGGGACAATTGCCGATTTAAGTGGCAGAACCTTGTCGGGGCAAACCCTCGAAGCGTTCCTGAATTCAGTATCTCATATCGATTTGCTCAGTATCGGGCTTAATTGCTCCCTGGGTGCCGAACAGCTCAGGCCTTTTATCGAAGAATTGTCATCGATTTCTCCTTTTTTTGTGAGCGCTTATCCCAATGCCGGTTTGCCCGACCAATTCGGGGAATATCGTGAAACACCACACGAAATGGCCCGCCTTGTAAAACCTGTTCTCGCCAATCGTTCTGTCAACATTATTGGCGGTTGCTGCGGAACAACACCTGATCATATTAGGGCTTTAAGCCAATTAGCCGCGAAAGCTTCAGTAAGGCCAAGACCTGTTGTCCCTAAAAAACTCAGGCTTAGCGGACTTGAGCCTTTTCAAACTTATGAGGGAAGCAATTTTATCAATATTGGTGAACGAACCAATGTCTCAGGCTCCCGTAAATTTGCCCGGCTCATTCGTAACGAAAAATTTGACGAAGCACTCGCCATTGCCCGGCACCAGGTTGAAAATGGGGCTCAGATTATTGATGTGAATATGGACGATGCCCTGCTGGATGCCGAAAAGGCCATGGTTCGTTTTCTGAACCTGTTGATGGCAGAGCCTGAAATTGCCAAAGTACCTGTAATGATTGACTCATCGCGTTGGGAAGTGATAGAGGCAGGTTTAAAATGTCTTCAGGGGAAAGCCATCGTCAATTCTATCAGCCTGAAAGAAGGCGAACAGGTTTTTAAAGATCATGCCCGCCTTATTCACAGTTATGGGGCCGCTGTAGTGGTGATGGCTTTTGACGAACAAGGTCAGGCTACCAGCTTTGAACGCCGCATAGAAATTTGCCAAAGAGCTTACCAAATTCTGGTTCATGAGGTTGGCTTTCCGGCCGAAGATATTATTTTTGATCCGAATATTTTAACGATTGCTACTGGTATTGAAGAACATAACCAGTATGCAGTTGATTTTCTGAAGAGCATAACCTGGATAAAACGTCATCTGCCATTAGCCCGTGTTAGTGGTGGTATAAGTAATCTTTCGTTCTCTTTTCGCGGAAATGATGTACTGCGTGAAACCATGCATTCGGTATTTCTTTACCATGCTGTAAAAGCGGGAATGGATATGGGTATTGTAAATGCGGGTAGCCTTCCGGTTTATGATGATATCGCCCCTGATGAACTTGAACTGATAGAGGATGTTTTGTTTAACCGCCGACCCGACGCTACCGAACGTCTGACCGTTTTTGCGTCGCAGATGAAAGCCGGTGAAGTTAAAGAAGAAAAAACATTGGCATGGCGCTCGCTGCCATCTGACGAACGTCTCTCTTATGCTCTTGTACACGGAGTAGATTTATATATTGCCGGCGATGTGGAAGAAGCCCGTCAGGCTTACCCCAGGGCTCTCGACGTGATTGAAGGGCCTTTAATGGCCGGAATGAATGTAGTAGGCGACCTTTTTGGTGCAGGAAAAATGTTTTTGCCTCAGGTAGTTAAAAGTGCCAGAGTTATGAAAAAGGCTGTTGCCACTTTATTACCTTTTCTGGAAGCTGAGAAAGCTGCTGGTGGCAGCCACCAGGCAGGTAAAATACTGATGGCCACTGTTAAGGGAGATGTGCACGATATAGGAAAAAACATTGTAGGGGTAGTTTTGGGCTGTAATAACTATGAAGTGATTGATCTGGGGGTTATGGTACCGGCTTCTGAAATTCTGCAACAGGCCATCCTGCATAAAGCTGATATCATAGGACTGAGCGGGCTTATTACTCCTTCGCTGGAAGAAATGGCTCAGGTGGCCCGCGAAATGGAGAAAGCCAATCTGAAAATACCATTGCTCATCGGAGGTGCCACTACCAGCGAAATGCATACAGCTGTCAGAATTGCTCCTGAATACACCGGATCTGTGGTGCATGTGCGTGATGCCAGCAGGGCAGCCGCGGTGGTTGCTGCGCTATTGTCAACCGGACAGGAACCTGCATTTTCTGCTGCTTTGCGCGATAAGTATGCCAGTTTGCGCATCAAACATCAAAATACTAAGGCAGGCATTACTTATCTGCCTCTTGATATGGCACGGAAAAATCGTTTTAGTCCCGATTGGAAATCATATTCTCCTTTCCGACCGTTAAAAACAGGTGTAACGCGCTTTACTGACTGGCCTTTGGAAGAAATCAGCCGGTATATTGACTGGACATATTTCTTTTATGCCTGGAAGATTGGAGCCCGATATCCTGAAATATTTGAAGATCCCGAAAAGGGAACAGAAGCCCGCCAATTGTTTGCAGATGCTCAATTGATTCTGCGCCGCATGATAGATGAAAAAATGGTGCAGGCTGATGGCGTTATCGGACTTTTCCCTGCCCGTTCGGTGGGCGATACTGTGGAAGTTTTTGGCGAAATGACTGGCAATAATTCAACAACATTCCATTTTTTGCGAAATCAGGAAGAAAAGGAACCCGGGGTTCCAAACCTCTGTCTGGCCGATTTTATTGCTCCTGCTGATTCCGGGGTGGAGGATTATATCGGATTTTTTGCAGTTACAGCAGGGCTGGGTGTCGAAAAACATGCTGAAAAATTCGCTGCCGAAAACGATGACTACAACGCCATTATGATAAAGATACTGGCCGATCGCCTGGCTGAAGCTTTCGCCGAGGTGCTGCACCTTTATGTCAGAAAACAGTATTGGGGTTATGCCCCTGACGAGCATCTCGCACTTGAACGCATCTTGGTGGAAGATTATCAGGGTACGCGTCCGGCACCGGGTTATCCGGCTTGTCCTGAACATAGCGAAAAACGAAAGTTGTTCGATTTGCTCGAGGTAGAAAAGTCGGGTATCTCACTTACCGAAAATTATGCGATGTATCCTGCTTCATCTGTTTGCGGTTATTATTTTTCACACCCTGGTTCTCAGTATTTTAATGTGGGCCGCCTGGGCCTTGATCAGGTGGCTGATTATGCTGCACGCAAGCATATTACCGTGGCAGAGGCTGAAAAATTGCTGGCCCAGAACCTCAATTATTGAGTTTCTCCGGCAGCTTTATACCATGGTTTTATCGTAAATGCTGATGTTCCTCACTTTATTGTTTTTTAGTAAGATTGGTTTAAGCCATCCATCATCAGGGTAAACGATAATTATGGTTGCTTGCAGTATTGTGAATCAGTTATTTAAAACAACTCAAAGAAACTCTGCCTGCCATTCACAAGCTGGTTGGGTAGCTGAAAAAATTATATGATTGACGATGAAATTGACAGAACACATTGACAGGCGCATGGGCAGAACTTTATTCAGCTTTGAATTGCTGCCTCCTTTAAAAGGTGAAAACTTTGACTCTATCAGTCAGGCCATTGACCCATTAATTGAATTTAACCCGGCATTGATTGATGTGACTTATCACCGCGAAGAAATTGTTTATAAACAGCGAGCAGATGGTTTGATTGAAAAACGAACTGTGCGCAAACGGCCTGGAACAGTGGGTATTTCGGCTGCCATTAAGTTTAAATACAATGTGGATGTGGTGCCACACATTATTTGTGGCGGATTTACCCGTGAAGAAACGGAGAATGCGTTGATTGATCTCTACTTTTTGGGTATTCACAATGTACTGCTTGTGCGGGGCGATAATCCTGCTGGTGAGAAGGTGTTTCACCCTGAGCCTGATGGTCATAAATATGCGCTTGAATTAGTCAGGCAGGCTGTGAATATGAATCAAGGGATTTATCTTGAGGAAGATATTGTAAATGCGCATCCCACCGGTTTTTGCATTGGCGTGGCCGGATATCCCGAAAAACATGCAGAAGCACCCAATCTGACTGCTGACATTGCGCATTTAAAACAGAAAATTGATGCCGGAGCCAGTTATATTGTTACACAGATGTTTTTCGATAATGCCGTATTTTTCAGATTTGAGAAAGCTTGCCGTGAGGCGGGAATTACAGTTCCGATTATTCCGGGATTAAAGCCCTTGTCAACAAAAGCGCAATTGTCAAACCTGCCCAAGACCTTCTCTATCGACCTGCCTGAAGTGCTGGTGAATGAGGCCGAGAAGTGCCGCACCAACCATGATGTCCGTCAGTTAGGCGTTGAATGGGCGATTGCTCAAAGCCGCGAGCTCATCCGGTCGGGAGTGCCGGTGTTGCATTTTTATACAATGGGCAAGAGCGACAATATTTATCATATTGCCAGGGCCGTGTTTTAATAGCAGTTGTGCGGCTATTGATGCTGGAAAAATCCGGGGCAGAACTCCCGTTTGTCAGAAATTTCGCTGAAGAACGCTTACACTGTCCTGTAACTCTCCGCTTAGCAGCTTTATCAGGCTTTCTTCTAATTTGAGTTTCCCCAGGTTTTTGCCGATAAAAATTATTCTGCTGCTTCGTTCTTCGTTTGGTTGCCATACCTCGCCGGCCGAGATCATGATATGGTCGCGCACCGACTGGACTACCACTTTTTGCGCTACTTTCTCAAAACTGATAATTCCTTTGATGCGGTATATGCCTGCACCATAATATTCAATCAGATGGTCGAGCCAGAAGTTGAACTGGTGAGGGTCGAAGTTGCGTGTAAAGGTATAGCTGTGGGATTGTATATCGTGAGCCAGCGGTGTTTCCTGTTTGGCTACCATGGCAAATCCTGCGGGTTTCAACGTACCTGTGCTAAGCCGCAGCTTCCCGGCGTTTACCGAAAAGGATTCAATCTTTTGAGGGGCATAGGCATAAGTGTCCAGAATTTCTGTACCATCCAAACCGCCAAAACTGCTGTAACTGATTACGGCAAATGGATTGAATGAGCGAACGAGTGCTTCTGCTTCAGCCAGTTCTGCATCGTTCACCAAATCACATTTATTGATGATAATGGTGTCGGCATAGCTGATTTGTTTTGCCGCCATTTCTGTATCAGAGGCTATTACTTTAATGTTGCGTGCATCAACCAGGCATACAACGCTGTCAATACGATAGAACATTTCAATCTGTTCTGATGACATAAAAGCCTGCACTACCGTGGAGGGATCTGCTATGCCTGTAGTTTCAACTACCATGTGGGTGAGCTTGTGGCGAATGTTCAGTATGTCAAACAGCAACTCAGCAAGTTCACCATTAAGTGTGCAGCAAATGCACCCGTTTGACATTTCATAAATATTGTCGCTCTCAACCCCAACAATCAGGTCGTTGTCGATGGGGATTTCACCAAACTCATTTTCAATGACAGCAAATTTATGATCGGGGTGTTTTTTTATCAGTGAGTTAAGCAGGGTGGTTTTTCCGGCGCCTAAAAATCCGGTGAGTATGGTAACCGGTAAGCGGTCATCGTCAGTATAATCTTCCATCTGATTTTAATTTCGGGCAAAGTTAACAATTCGTATGCTTCCCGGGTGAAGGTTTTTAAAGCGAAAAAATCTTCATCCAATGAGTGTCATGCCTTAATGTCTGTTCGCAGTATCAAACAAATCAAACTGGCCGGTGTTTACTCAAATGGCCCGCGCAAGAAATAGGCCGAATATTAAGTGCCGGAAAATACATGTTTCATTTTTTAATCAATCAAATTATGTTAGACCAGATCCTGAAATTAGTAAAAGAAAACGCAGCGGAGGCCATTGTCAATAATCCTGCTGTTCCTAACGAAAAAAATGACCTGACTATTGAAACCGCTGCCGGTTCATTGCTCAATAGCTTGAAGGGAGTGGCTGGCGGCGGGCAACTTGACGCTGTTCTTGATATCTTTAAAAACAGTGGCGAAGCTTCTGCCAGCCCGGTGATGAGCAACCTTACCTCGGGAGTTGCCGGTGATTTAATGAAGAAAGTTGGGATTGATGAGGCTACTGCCGGTAATATTGTTAACCAGATATTGCCTGTGGTAATGAATCAGCTGAAAAGCAAGACCAATGATCCGAATGACAACAGCATCGATTTGCAGGGTATTATTGGTTCGCTCACCGGTAGCGATGGTGGCGATTTGTTCGGAAAAGTTAAAGGCCTGTTTGGAAGTTAATATTGTGCGAAATGGCTGAAAACTGATGGTCTGGTTTCAACTGGGAAGCTGATTGTTGTATCTGTCAGGGTGTCAGGCTGTTTTTATTATTGATTTTGAAAGTGCAGGTCATGCCTTTGCAACGCAGGCTGCAATGACTTGCTTTTGTATTTGAATTATGGTCAGATTAAACAAGCTGGCAGGAAACTCCGTCTACTTTTTCTTTTTTCTGACCAGTTTCTTTTTGGCCTCTTTGATTTTTTCAATGGATTGATTCAGATCACCGGCCAGCAGGTCGATTTTTGCCTGTAAGGGTGAATGGTCGGGTAAAACAACGGATTGTACCTGAAGTTTATTGAAAAAAGTCGTGATAGCTTCGGCTTGTCTGAGCTCTGACTTGAGGCTGGATTCCAGTTTTCGCATCTCTTTTCGCTGGCTGAGCAGCTCATTAGCCGGTTGATTTTTATCAGGGTGAGTGAACTCTGTCTCCAGCGATTGAATCACTGTGTTGGCTTGCTCGCACAAGGCTTGCACATTTCTGAAAAAGCGCTCAATAGCGTAAGTTGCCAGCCGAACAGATTTTAAACGAGGTTCGCTAGCCTGTTGGCCTATGGCAATCAGCATCATATCACTAGCTTTGATGTAATCATGGTTCATGTAAGCAGCCAGTGCACGTTTTAGATAATTGCTGGCTTTTCCGGCTTCCAGTTCTTTTACAATCAGCGTTTCAGGCGTGGCCTGCCCGGCAAATTCAAGCACTACAGGGTCGGTCATAACTGCCCGGGCGTTCATTGGAGATTTAAGCAAAATACCCTGAAAAGCAGTACACCGGCTTAATGCAACATACACCTGACCGGGAGCGAAGGCTTCACTCAAATCGGCAATAATTTTCTCGAAAGTCAGACCCTGGCTTTTGTGTACTGTTATGGCCCAGGCCAGTTTAAGCGGATACTGAACAAATGAACCTATGGCTTCTTCAATAACTTTCTTTCCAGCGCTGTCCCATGAGTAGCGGATGTTGGCCCATTCTTCCCGTTCAACAGTAATAATATCCCCTTCGGGTAATTCAACAAACAAGCCTTCTTCTGAAATTTCGATTACGTGGCCTATTTTGCCATTGTAAAAGCGTTTGTTTCTGTCGTTGCGCAGAAACATTACCTGAGCGCCTTCTTTTAATTTGAGTACTGCGTCGGCAGGATAACTGTTTTCGGGGAAAGTGCCTTCAACCAATGCTTCAAAACGGTGGAGGGGTTCGTCAATTTCGCGCAGTCGTTTTTCGTTGGTCTCCTCCACCATGCGATTATGGGTGGCCAGTATGATATAATCTTCTTCTTCCTCAGGTGTAAATCCATGCAGATACCGGCTGTTCAGCAGGCGTATATCATCGGGATGGAGATTGTTTACCCTGACCCGGTTAAGCAAATCAATAAATTCCTGATCGCGCTGCCGGTAGATTTTCTTTAACTCTATATAGACAGGTTTTTGCTCCTGAAGAACCCGTGAATTGAAAAAAAACGAACTTCTGTAAAACTGTCCAAGGATGTTCCAGTCATCGTGGTTAACAATAGGAGGGAGCTGAAAAGTATCGCCAATCAGCACAACCTGTACCCCTCCGAACGGGGTGAATTCGCGTTTGCGAAAGACCCTGAGCAGGCGATCAATTACATCAAGCAAATCGCAGCGCACCATCGAAATTTCATCAATCACCAGCAGTTCAAGCCCCCTGATGATGTCCAGCTTGTCGCGGTTATATCTGAAATGGTCAGCAATTACGCTTTTATCAGGGTCGTTTTCAGGTGCCCGTACCCGCAATCTTTTGTCGCCCGGCACATATACACTGGGCTTGATGTTGAAAAATGAATGAATGGTTTGTCCGCCTGCATTCACTGCTGCTACTCCGGTAGGAGCCAGTACCACCATGTTTTTATCACAGGTCGCCTTCAGGTATTTCAGAAACGTGGTTTTTCCTGTTCCTGCTTTCCCGGTAAGGTAAAGCAGTTTATTTGTATGTATTACAAACTCAGCGGCATACCGAAATTCAGCGTTGTCTTCGTCGAGGCGGATGTTGTCAATTACCAGTGACATGTATGGTGCTCAGATTAGGGCTTTGATTCAGCTAAATTAATAAATAAGCGCATGTAACAGCTTTTCGCGTGGCAATACCTGCATGAAGTTATTGTTTCCACGGCTCTTTAACCTTCGGGTGCTTAAAGCGGTGAAATAAAAACGGGCAAACCAAGCCTTTGATTGCGTTGGAGTGCCCGTTGGGTAAGATTACTTTACTTTATAAAATCGCTATAACGGTTTCTGTTGTTTTTCTATCAAGTGCACTTATTGTTTGCCGGTTTTTTGCATATAAATCTCATACTGTTTCTGTAATTCTGATTTGGCTTTTCCGGCAAGTTCACTGCTGGCATGCATCTCGGCTATATATCCAATTCTGTTAATGATGGCCAGCGATTGCTGCATTTCCATTTCCAGTCCGGCTATTTTACCTTTCGGGAATCTGAAATAATAGTTCAAATCCTGTGTGCTTAATTCGAGCAGCCTTGACAGGATAGCATTGCCTTTTTCAGCTGCACCGGCTTTAAGATAGGCTTCGGCAACCGGCAGAATAAAATAATCAAACCTTACCGATTGGTCGGGCGTGATTTCCACACAGCGATCGCACACCGCAATGGCTTCCTTATATTTGCCTTCCGATACCAGTTGCGTGGCCAGTCTGCCAAAGTTGTTGCGGAGGTTGGTAACCATACGCCGGTTGGTTTCATCAAGGTAAATGCCTGGTTTTTCCATGTTGCCAAAGCGGAAAGTTTCCATCAGTCTGTTATAGAGGATGGCTGAATTTACATATCCGATGGCGTTTTCGTCCACAGGTTTTTTAACCGGTACCAGACGATAAGCCATGCCTTCGAGTCTGAAATAGGGCGTAAGTCCCAGATAGGCACTTTCGCCGGTAGTGGTTGAAAAATAGACAGGCCGTTCCCAGTTGTTATGAGCCAGCAGGTCGAGTATCATCAGCGATCCCTTGGTTAGCATACTGCTGTTGATGGTCCATGAGAGTGAATCAACCATGTAAGGTACATCAGCCGCGGGTACAGTTCCGTTGCTCACAACTTTGGCTGAATCAACAGGGATAAAGAAATGGTTGGTCGGAAAATAATCAACCAGTCCAATGGAGCTGTTTACCTGAAGTGCTTTGGGCTGTGTATGTATGATGTCGAACAGGTCGCTCAGGTTAACCGGGCCATCCAGCCGTTTATCATTGGTCAGATACACCACATCGCGGGTTCCTGTTCTGTATTGGTCGTAGGTGAGGCTGAAGGGCAGGGGTTCCGAATTGTACAATTTGCGCTGCATTTGCCTGATATACCAGTCAGCATTCAGCAGGCTCAGGTTTACGACTCTTACATCGGTGCGGATGCCTTCAACGTCCTGTGCATACCACAAAGGAAAGGTGTCGTTGTCGCCCATGGTAAATAAAATGGCATTTGGGGCACATGACTCAAGGTAGTTGCGGGCAATTTCGCGGGCAGTGTAGCGGCCTGAACGATCGTGATCGTCCCATCCTTCCGAGGCCATTATGCCGGGTACGGCTGCCAGGCAGATGATTGTAATCAGAACAGCTGCCGGAATCCTGCTGATCCATCGGTTAGCCAGGCTTATCAATGCTGCAACGCCAATGCCTATCCATATGGCAAATGCATAAAATGAGGCGGCATAGGCATAGTCGCGTTCACGGGGCTGGTATGCATACTGGTTCAGATAAACCACAATGGCAATACCGGTCATGATAAAAAGCAGGGCTACTACCAGGGCATCTTTTGAGTTGCGGTTGCTGTGCCATAAAAGCCCTGCAAAGCCGAGCAGCAATGGCAGCAGGTAAAACTTGTTGCGTCCTTTGCTTTCCATGCTTTCAGGCAACTGGCTTTGTGGTCCCAGCCGCATGGAATCAAGAGCCTGAATGCCACTGATCCAGTTGCCGTCAAGGTCGTTGCCAAAGCCTTGTGTGTCGTTTTGTTTGCCTGCAAAATTCCACATAAAATAACGCACATACATAAACTGCAGCTGATAGCTGAAGAAAAACCTCAGGTTTTCGGTAAAGGTGGGTTTGTTGATGACCACCTGTTCGCCATCGCTGTTGGTTGTTGTAATGGGTGTTCCTTTAACTTTTCCCCATTTGATATAATTGGCAGCGTGTGATTTTTCGCTGCTGCTCCACATACGTGGAAAAATGGTGGAAAAGGCCGGGTCATAAACGGGCTCATTCCCTTTTTTCTCGTCAATAATGATGTATTTTCCTGACTTAATGTCTTTTATATACACGGGTTTGCCGTCTTTGCGGTCAACCACAGGAGCATTGTAATAGGGTCCGTGCAGCAATGGCCAGTCGCCGTATTGTTCACGGTTAAGGTAACTGAGCAGGTTGATGGCATTGTCAGGCTGATTCTCATTGATGGGGGTGTTGGCATTGGAGCGCACTATCAGCATAAAGAAACTCGAATATCCGATAAGGATAAAAGTAAAGGCCAATATAGCAGTATTCCACAACACTTTTTTCTTTTTGCGGGTATAGGATAACCCCCAGATAATGGCAGAGCCCAAAACCAAAAAATAGAGCAAGGTGCCTGTGTTAAATGGTAGTCCGATGATGTTGACGGAAAACAGCTCGAAAAGCCCGGCAAGTTTTACCACCCAGGGGATAATCAGGTTCATGATAAGCCCCAGCAGCACTATTGAGGCAAGAAGTGCAATCACCATGCCTTTGGCTGAAGGCTTGTACTTTTTAAAGTAAAAGATGAGTGTAATGGCTGGAATGGCCAGTAAATTGAGCAGGTGAACCCCAATGCTTAGGCCTATCATAAAGGCAATCAATACTATCCATCGGATGGAATGTGGCTCTTCGGCAGCGTCTTCCCATTTGAGCATAGCCCAGAAAACAAATGCAGTGAAGAATGACGACATGGCATAAACCTCTCCTTCAACTGCCGAAAACCAGAATGAATCGCTGAAAGTGTAGGCCAGAGAGCCCACAAGACCGGCGCCGATAATGGTGATGATGTCGCCTTTTTCTGCTGTGTTTTCCTTCAAAACCAGCTTCCGTGTAAGGTGGGTGATGGTCCAGAATAAAAACAAAATGGTGAATCCGCTGCTGATGGCCGACATGGCATTGACCATAAAGGCCACTTTAGATGTATCGCCAAAAGCAAAAAGAGAAAAAAAACGGCCAATCATTTGAAATAGTGGTGCTCCCGGTGGGTGACCAACCTGCAGTTTAAAGGCTGTGGCAATGTATTCGCCGCAATCCCAGAAACTGGCCGTGGGCTCGGCAGTGAGCAGATAAACTGTGCTCGCTATGGCAAAAACTATCCAGCCTGCCATGTTGTTGATGCGCCTGTAAAGATTCATAGCGTGTTATTTTTATGCTTTTCCCGTAAACCGGTTGAAGATGCGAAGGTAATATTTTTTGGCCTTGGCTTTTTGAGCAAACTTACACTGTGCTAAAAATGATAATCTGCTGATGAAAACACTGGTAATCTGCCCCATTATATTGAGTAATTTGCCTGAGCCTCCCATCTCATATTTGAGATCTCTGATAACAATTTCGTATCTTTGCAAAAGCAAATCAAAGCATCATTATTACATTAATTATCTTCATTTTATGAAAAAACTCGTTTTATTGCGTCATGGCGAAAGTGAATGGAATAAGGAAAACCGTTTTACCGGTTGGACTGATGTTGACCTTTCGGAAAAAGGTGTAAAAGAAGCTGCTGAAGCAGGTAAGGTATTGAAGGAAAACGGATTCAATTTTGATATGGCGTATACTTCTTTCCTGAAACGGGCTATCAAAACGCTGAACCTGGCTCTGGAATCAATGGATCAACTGTGGATTCCTGTGAAGAAAAGCTGGAGACTCAACGAAAAACACTACGGAAACCTGCAGGGCCTCAACAAGGCTGAAACAGCTGCAAAATACGGTGATGAACAAGTGCATATCTGGCGCCGCAGCTATGATATTCCACCCGCACCACTGGCCGGAAACGACGAACGTAACCCTCGCCTGGATGCCCGCTACAAAAGCGAAAATCCTGAATTGATTCCATTGACTGAATCGCTGAAAGATACTGTTGACCGCATGATTCCTTACTGGGAAGGCGAAATTCGCGAGTCGCTGAAAAATAACAGTCAGATTTTGGTGGCTGCTCATGGCAACAGCCTCAGGGCTGTGATCAAATACCTGAAAAATATCAGCGATCAGGATATTGTTAACCTCAATCTGCCCACTGGTATTCCTTATGTTTTTGAATTTGATGATGAGTTGAACCTCCAGAAAGATTACTTCCTGGGCGATCCTGAAGAGATTAAAAAACTGATGGATGCTGTGGCTAATCAAGGGAAAGCCAAATAGCTGAGCTGATGCCTAAACAGTGGGTTGTCCCTGATATTCATGGCTGTAGCCGGAGTCTGCGTGCTTTGGTCGAATCGCATATTGTGCCCGCAAAAGACGATCATTTGTATTTTCTGGGCGATTTTGTTGATCGTGGCCCTGACTCAAAAGGCGTGCTTGATTATGTGATGGGGCTTCAGCAACAAGGATACACTGTTTTTCCCCTGAAAGGGAACCACGAAGAGTTTTTTGTGAAATCGTTCGATGAAGAAAAGGAGCTGAAGAGTTTTCTTTTCTTTAAACAAAGAAACAAATCCAAACTGCAGTGGCTGAAGCACGGAGGTTTGGAAGCCATGCAAAGCTTCCATACCGAAAACCTGCTTGATATTCCTGAACATTACATTGAATGGATGCGCAATCTTCCCTTGTATCATGAGCTGGATAAGTTTGTGCTGGTTCATGCCGGATTAAATTTTGATATCCCCAATCCTTTTGAGGATACTCACACCATGCTGTGGGTGCGCGAATTTAAAGTCAGATCCTATAAGATTGGTTATCGCAGGCTTATTCATGGTCATGTTCCGGTTAGCCTCGATTTTATTGATCTTACCATAAAATCTTCCAGCTATCCGTTTATCGATTTGGATAATGGATGTTATATGGCCAACCGGAATGGTTTTGGTAATCTTGTGGCACTCGAACTGGGTACCATGGAGCTCAAGGTTCAACCTAATATTGATATGGATTAGGCTGTTGCCTGAAAACAAAAAGGGCTTTCTGTTGAAGAAAGCCCTTTTTGTTTAAAAACCCAGTGGTTTTCTTGAGCCCTCTCCTGAAGACTTTGAAAAAATGGAAGTCAGCATTTTTTCAGCATTTTCAACGTCTGAAACCGTAAAGGTTACCATGTCGGTTTTTGGTAAGTCTGACATGTTGGCTATGCGGTTTGAATGCGCTTTTACCAGTTTTTCGTAAAAGTTTCTTACCATTCTTCCGTTACCAAAGCTCGCTGTTTTGTCATGATAAAGCCTGTTGATTAAATGGTTGACCAGCTGCAGTGCCTCAGGCTCAATTTCAAATCTTTTGCGCATAACCATCCGTTTGAAGATATCGAGCAGCTCATCAGGAGTGTAATCATTGAAAAAGAAATAATTGCTGAAACGCGATTCGAGCCCATGGTTCGAGCGAATAAAGTCTTGCATTTCCTGAGTATAACCGGCCACAATTACTGCAAATTTATCGCGCTCATCGTCCATTCTTTTAAGCAAAGCCTGAACCGCTTCACTGCCAAAATCGTTGCTCCCTTTGGCGGAAGTAAGGGCATAGGCTTCATCAATAAACAATACGCCATACATGGCTGAGTCAATTACCTGATTGGTTTTGGGCGCTGTTTGTCCTACAAATTCAGCTACCAAATCGGCTCTGCTTACTTCTACCGAATGGCCTTTGGGCAAAAGGCCCAGGGCTTTGTAAATACGGCCCAGCAATCTTGCTACGGTGGTTTTTCCGGTTCCCGGAGGGCCGAAAAATACACTGTGAAGCGTTATCGGGTCCGCTTCATACCCGTTTTGTATAAGCTTTTGCTGCGTTTTAATGTAGTTGACCAGCGATATTACATTTTCCTTTATCTCTTTCAGGCCAACCATCTTGTTGAGCTCGGCCATTATTTCTTCAACTGTTTCAACATCTTTGTCTTCAAACTCATCCTGAACCGAAGCTTTGATATCGTCAACGGTGATGGTGAGCAGCTCTTCGTCAGAAAGCCGGTCTACATCCTGCAATCCCAGTCTGGCCGACTGGTAACGGACTGCCTCTTCAAACAGGTTGCGGGCAGTACGGGCATTGCCGAATTGCTTGTCTTTCGACTGATAAAGAAAGTCGAAATACCGTCTGACTTTTGCTTCGGCCTCATCGGTAATCAGAAACTTATTTTCGTTGCACATGGCCTCAAAAATAACGGTGAGCTGTGCTGCAGAGTAATCTTTAAAGTAAAAATAGCGTGTAAAACGATGCTGAAGTCCGGGGTTAGAGTTGATAAAGCGTTTCATTTCATCGGTATACCCGGCCACAATCACAATCAGGTTGTGTTTGTGGTCTTCCATTCGTTTTACCAGAATATTGACGGCCTCTTCGCCAAAATCGCCTTTTGATCCGGAAGGAACAAGGCTGTAAGCTTCATCAATAAACAAAATACCATCTAAAGCCGAATCAATAACTTTATTGGTTTTGATGCCTGTTTGTCCTACAAATTCGGCAACCAGCGCGGTGCGGTCAACTTCAACAACATGACCTTTTTTCAATATTCCGAGGGTTTTAAAAAAGCGTCCCATGAGCCGGGCCATGGTGGTTTTTCCGGTTCCCGGAGGCCCTGCAAATACGGTGTGCAAAGTGGTGTTGCCCAGGGCTATACCTCTTTCTTTCCGTTTTTTCTCCACTTTAATGTATTTGATGAGCGCATCCAAATCGCTCTTTATCTCTTCCAGTCCTGTAAGTTTGTTCAACTCCTTCATCAGGCTTTCTATGGTGTCAGGACTTTCAACGGGCGTTGGCTCGCCGGGCTCGTAGCGGCCGATATGACTTTCGGCCTGCGACTTTTCGGCTTCAGCCAGATTGCTTTTCAGTATTTCATTCTCCGGGTCAAGTAACAGTCCTTTTTTATAATAGGCAATGGCTGTTTCAAATTTGTCTTTTTCGGCGTAGGCAAATCCGATATTGTTGTAGGTTATCGCATTTTCAATGCCTTCTGTTACTTCGGGCTTCGCTTTTTCAACAGCCTGTATTATTTCATCTACATCTGTTTCGCAGTCAATAACCTGGCAAATAAGATTGCTCAGGATAACCGGGTCTGTTTCGCAGTATTCAAAAGCCTTGCGAAAGTTATCAAGGGCCTCATTTTTATTGCCTGCCAGGTCGAGTGTTACGCCCAGTGAGTTGTAAGCAGAATAATATTCAGGCTCCAGTTTGATGGCTTTTTTGAAACAATCGATGGCTTGCGCATATTCGCTGTCTTCGGAATGCTTTTTGCCTTTTTCAAAAAGCGTGACCGCTGCCGGGTTTTTTGAAGGTTCAGGCAACGGTGTATTTATCAGGTCGCGGGCTGTAGCACCTGATGATTCAGTGGTTTTGGCGTTGGGGAATTTTGTAAATACATATACCCACATTTCGTCGGCATAGAACATTTCGCTGATGCTGAAACCGGCTTTTGCTTTTTCCTGAATGAGTGCTTTGTCAAATTTTCCCCTGGTGGCCCAGCTTTGGGTGACAAAACCGGTGTTGTCTGACATAATGAGCGCCCATTTGCCATCGCCGTAAGCCAAAGAGGTAATGTCTCTGCCGCGGTTCCATCCTGCAGTAATGAGGTCTTCGGGAAACGAGGAGAGCGTTTCAAAATACTGGGTTTGTGTTTTGGTGCCTTTCGACATCACAACGGCCCATCGGTCAACACCATATGAAAGGCTCGTAACAGCATATCCATCCTTGTATCCCTGCTGTATCTCTTTTTCAGGAAACTGGCTGCTGGTGCGCCAAATCTGATCAGTAAACCCTGATTGTTTGGCTTGTATAACAACCCACCGGTCATTAACATACGAAAGGAAAATAATGTCAAAGCCTTCGTCCCAGCCTTCCTTGATTTCATCGGCCGGAAATACGGCATTGGTAGCCCATCGCTGAAGTCCATAGCTTGTTTGGGCTGAAGTGAGCAGTATCCATTTGCCTTCGCCGAAGGCAATGCCCTGTATTTGTTCGTTGTTTTCCCAGGCAGCATTGATTTCTTTGTCAGGATAATTACTGCAGGTATGATAAGTTTCAGATTGCATAAAGATTGGTTTTACTGATAAACTGATATGAAATCAGGTTTTTAATAACGCCGGCGCCGGCCAAGCAAGGCAAACAAGGCAAAAAGGATGAGCAGGAGCCCGATCATGACAAACAACAATCCGGCTATCAGATAAAAGGCGACTATCATCGCCATTATATTCATTACCATGAGCAATCCCATTCTTAATAGCCCCCAAAACGGGCCTGCAATGGTAAGGCTTTCAAGAAAAAGAGCAAGCAGGAGCATGATGATGACGATGGAGCACCCCCATAGTGCCCAGTGTATCGGAAGGCTAAAACCTTTTGGAATCATACTTGCGCCTTCATTGAAAAACCATTCCAGCTCGCGGCTGTCCCAAAGAGAGCCTGCTATGAGCATAAACCCGAAAACAAGCCCCGGCGAGATTATCCACCACTTGGGGCGCTCTACAGGAAAATACCTGTCAAAAATACTGGTTCGTCTGATTGCAGGTGTGCCGCCACTTTTTGAGGCATATGCTTCACGCGGATCTGTGTGACCTTTCATCTGAAACCAGGCATTCAACTCGTCCCTTTTTCTGATAATGATGATAAGTATAAAGGTAAAAACAGCAATAATCAGCCAATTGCTGAACCGGTTGAAGCGAAAGATGTTGCCAATCAGGTTGTTGAGCCGGAGCATGGTTTTTAAACCTCCGGTTTTATAGCAGGCAGATTCAAGCTGATGACCGCTGATAAAGCCCGTGAGATTTTGCTGGTTTTTTACTTCAAACCACTCGTTTCTCATTGAATTTAAAACGTTTACTGTGTCACCCTCTTTGAATACATGCAGGGTATTGGGGCTGTTTACGCTGTCGCGGATGAGTATTTCATCGTAACCAACAATGAATATGTCGCCGGGCTGAACCTTGCACGTGCGTCGTTCTTCAAGCCGTTTCCGGTATTCGCTGCGGTCGTCAATGGTGTAAGCCTCTGTATTTTTATCGATTGGTTTCCCGTATATTTTTTCAATTTCGGCCAGGCTTAATACGGTGTCAAATATCTGCAAGTCGTCCATGGCGCCATTGATTGAGCCTATCTCCAGGTTAGCTTCGCTCTTTTGCATGCGTGCTCTGCCAGCGAAAACCTCATTGTTCACGATTAATCTGGCCTGTTGATTCGGGTGATCATAGACGATGGCTATAAAAGTCCATTGATCTTTTAGGACTGCAGGGCCTTCAATTACGCCATCTTTTCCGGCTGAAGCTGCCCAGCGCTGTGTTCCGTTGCTGTATGTGGTTGAAATGCCCCTGGCTTTATCGTTGCCGCTGCGCAGAGGCGATGCTTTCTGGTAGGTTTCATTTGCCTTAATCCAGAAACAAATGCTGATTTGAGGTAGTTTTTCGGGCGAAATCTGAACGGGAAGGGTGATGTAGCCCCTGATGGCATAGCCTGCCTCTGTAAACTGAGTAGCTTGCCCTGCCTGGCCAAACCGATCGGTGGCTGGCTTTATTCCGTTTGGCTTGCCTCTGAGTGCCGATTGGCTGATTTCTTTGGCATTGCCATTGAGCTTATACCCGGCAACCAGATGTTGCTCCGGATTTTGTCCGTAAGCGAAGCAACCTGCCAACCAGGTCATTAACCAGATACTCAGAAGGGTTATTGGGTTGATTTTCATATTGATATTTAAAACCGCGGTGCTTGCATTTGTTTGAAAGCCTTGTTTTTCATTCGTGATTTTTTCCGGGTATATGGCTACCAGGTTATTTTTTTGGTGAGTTGCTTTTTGTTTTTCAGGTTTTCAATGGTTGATACTGCTTTTCATTTGCAAAAATCATGCTGAAACAGCCTGGGTTTGTGGTATAATTACAAGGCGTAAATGATGACTATATGGGCAACATAGATACTTTTTGATATATGTTACGCTCAAATTTCGGGAATTTTCCTGAACTGGCAAAATATCTGCCGGCCGAAAGTATATAGGGATAATACGGTGAGGGCAGGCAGATGTTGGGAGGGTAATGAAGTGTGTAATCTGGTTAATCGGGGCTTGTGTCTGATAATTAGCTTTTTAGGAGAGTGGGCTTCGGGCAGCTGAGGTGGGAATGATGCAGCAGGAATCCTGCGCATTGTGGTTTTTTGGCGAAAGTATTGCCGGACTGTAAGCCGGATTGTTTAACTGGCCTGGTATACAGGTTTTGCATGGCTGGCCTGCCACAGGTTTTTATCTGTGATTACAAGGCCGTGTTTTGTATGGGCGCATACACAGCTAATATAGGCAGTTGTGTACTTATTTGCGGGAGGTTGTTGGTGAGGCTGTTTTGAAAAACATACCTTCAATGCCAAAATCGTTGGACTCCACTTTGATGAACTCACATGTGCCTTTTTTTATGCTTTGCCCGCCCTTGTAGCCAAAGCCCAGTGCGCGCAGCATGTCATAGGCATGAGTGGGCGAAATAACGTAAAAGGCAGTATTTTCAGTGAGTCCGTCGCCCGACGAAAAGATGGTTTCGGCAATCCGGCCCAGTTGAAACTCCAGTTTGGTGGCAAGTTCGTTTTTACCTTGCATGCGGTAAGCGAATATCAGAGGGTCAAGATAACGCATTTCAAAAGGATTTTTTTCGAGAATGGCATGAGCCAGCCTGATAATTTCGCTGTATTCTATGTTGGTTTTCTGGTCTTTCTGCATAAAAAACATCAGGCTGTCGGCCAGTGGTTGCGAAACGCTTGGGTTGTATTCAGTCTGAAGCGGAAAGCCATAATATAGTAAGTGATATTCTTTGGGGCTCAGGGTGGTGTCATGGGCTTTGTAGCGCTCCATCAGAGTTTGATAAGAGGTGGAGGCACCCTTTTTTTCAATGCTTTTGCTGATTTTTTTATAATCCGGGGCGGCGAATTGGGTTTTCTGGGCGTATGAGCCAAGGGTGCAGGCTACAAGCAGCACTCCAGTTATATATCTGAGCATATTTTCCGATGGGTTTCTTATAAACGGGAAAGGTAAGCATTTAACCCGGGTTATGACCAGGATTCGTTTTCAATAAAATCAATTTCAGCGTCGGTAAGGCTTATCCAGGTGTAAATAACCGAGTCAATGATGTCGGCATCGGGCTCGCTTTCATCCTTGAAATTGGGCAGCCCCCTGGTTAATTCTATGATTCTCTGCTCGCTGATGGCTAAAAGGTTTTCCTGTGGATTTTGCTGATTCAGCAAAAGGGCAATCGAACCGTAATTGTTCCAGTTGAGTGGCACCATGGAAGCCAGCGCAAGTTCAACCTGCTGCATAATTACACGAAACTCCGTCTTATCTGCTTCAATGCCTGCTTTCAACAATGCATTCTTCAACATGGTGACATTTAAAGGTATGTCAGGGTAACTTGATGGAAACAGATAGGCGTTTTCCGTCAGGATTGAAGCGGCAATGGAGTTTATATGAGCAAAGTCAGGCAACATGAGAGATTCGATAATCAACCTGCAAAGGTAGTGAAATATGTAAATTGATCCAATTGGTTTTTTATAAGAGATTCATAAAAATCTGATTCTGATGTTTTTTTTTTCTTCAAACACCGGATTTGAAGATGTAAAGTGATGATTTTAAATTGTGCAAACAGGCAGGGGTGATGCTTTCGGCCTGCTTGCTTTTTTTTGCTTGCGCTGTTACAACTCTGTGACCTTAAACCGGGCTGCCATCTGAAAAAATTTCTGCAGGCACAGCATGGTCAGTTGTGAGTCTTCCAGCGCATTATGCGTTGTGCCTTCGCGTTCAAAGCCAAACCAGGCCGAGATGGATTTCAAACTGAGCGAACGGGGTACACTTTTTCCATTGGCCTCCAGAATTTTGAATGTATAATAAGCAATGGTGTGCAGGTCGATAAGCTTGTTGCTGAATGGCCAGTCGAGGTTTTCACCACTGTAGGCAAACTTGAGGAAGTTTACATCAAAAATGACGCTCTGACCGCAAATAACGAGGTCGCGCAAATCGCCGCTCTGCCTCTTCAGCATTTTGCGAATCCATTTTTCAAAATCTTCAAGTACTTCGTAAATCATGGGCGCTTCCTGAAGTTCATCGAGTGAAAGGCCGTGTACTTTTTCAGCTGAAGCCGTAAAAGCTTCCTGATTTTCAGGATAAACATTGCTGAGAAAGGTGCCCAGCTCGGCCCAGTTATCGTTGAGCAGAACAGCTCCAATCTGGATAATTTCGTGATAGCCCGGCTCGGGGCCGCTCATTTCAAGGTCAACAACCAAATATGGCATAAGTGGTAAGGTTGGGTTTATAGTTTTCTGAAAAGTACAAAGATAATCCGCTTTTTAATTATGCGGTATGCTGAAGTAAGGTTTATAGGGATGGCATAAAGGCTGCCGGCACAGCTGGCATGTTTTTTTTTGACATGTGATGCCTGAAAAGCAGGAACAGCCTGGAGGTTTTCTGTAATCAGGATAGCCTTTTTTCGATATAGCGGGAGTTCATAATGCGGAGCGTACCCATGTAATCGAGCTGAAATTCAACCAAGTCGCCCGTCTTGTATTTTTGCTCATTTTTGCCCAAATCAATGACAATCATATCGGAACTGGAGCCCACAAACTCAATTTCTTTGTCTACCGGTTTCAGGTGTTCACTTTCCACGTCGAGCAGGCCGAGGTCAAGAATGGCCCTGAACGAAGTTTTGCCAACCTCGTCGTTGCTGAAATCAAATGAATGTCCTTCGACATTGGTGCCCATCTCGCCCATGGGGACAGTCGGTTTTTCAATCAGTTCAATAATTTCGGCAAAAAGCCTGAATACATCATTGTGCATTTCGGGGATGGTTGTATCGTGGTAAACATCAGTTCCCAGGAAAAGGGTTTCGCCTACCCTGAAATGATTAACCCCTTTGGGTAGCAGTTTCTCAAATATCAGGGGGATAGAAACTGACGAACCGCCTGAAACATAAGGTATTTTTTTGTTAAATCTTGCTTCAATCAATTGTTTGTAGAGGCTGAGCTGTATGAGCTTGTCGTGGTTGGGCAGTATTCCGTAAAGGCAGTTGAGATTGGTGCCAATGCCCACAATTTCGATATTGGGTAAAGTAAAAACCTGTTCATAAAATTCAATCAAATCTTCGCGCATAACGCCTTCGCGTAGCTCGCCCATCTCAATCATAATCACTACTTTATGAATCTTCTGCTGCTTAACGGCCTCCGCCGAAATCAGCTTCATGGTTTTAAGTCCTGTGTTGAAACTGATATCTGCATATTTAACCAGTTCGGGTATCGACCTGGCTGGAGGTGGCTTTATGTAAATAGTTTCTATTTCTTCCGACATTTTTTTGATGGCCCGCAGGTTAGTAATGCGCGAATCGCATAGTTGCTTGACGCCTAGGTTGATTAATTCCTGCAGAAAGAGGCGGTTGCCGCATAGCATCTTTGAAACTGCTGCCCACATTATCCCTTCATGACTGAACAGCTTGTTAAGATAGTTAAAATTGTCTTTAAGTTTTGCTCTGTCGAGCGTAATATATGCCATAGTATTTAAGGTTTTATTGACAGTTAGTGCAAAAAAATCACTGCCAAAGGGTCAAGTATTGTCTGAAATGCTGATTCAGCAATCAACGCTGTACTTCTTCCGAAAAGCCTGATTTTTTTTCATGAATACTGTATAATGGTCATTCGTGTTGAAACCGGGGAGTGAGGTGTTTTTATTTTCCCGTTGATTTGTGGTTTCTGAATGAGGTTTCAGTTTTGGAACCGAAACAGGATTATTTGACTATTCGGTTTGCAAGGTAAGCATTTTTGTGCTACAGGCCAAATAAAAATAGTATCTATGTGATTGTCAATCATTTATTTTTGCTAATTTGTATGGCGTCCTATGTGTGATTATTTTTCTTTATCTTTAAAGATGTCATGAGATGAAAAGCAATGCACTGGTGTTTGTTTTAACAACTGGTGTGTCAGGGTTCTTTTTATGTCTGTGGTTTATTCCGGTTTTGGTTTAAGTGTAATTTTTTGGCTACTGGCTGCCTGAATTCGAAACTGGGGTGAGCCGTATCATTGGATTGTTTTTCATCTGTTTTTGCTAAAAATAAAGTATATTTAAAAGCTTTTTAAACCCTGTTTTATGAGAAATTTATTGAAAGTGCCTGAAGTCATTGCTACACCCGGCAAGAAAGTGAGGGTTTCTGATTATGACCCTTCATATAAAGGCGTGTTGAATGGAAAGGACGATGGTGTAAAAATGTTGCAGGAGAATGTGGAGGAACTTATTGAACTGCAGTCCAGGCTTTACGCCGATAACCGCTATGCAGTGCTGTTAATCTTTCAGGCAATGGATGCTGCTGGCAAAGATGGTACAATCAAGCATGTAATGTCGGGCCTGAATCCACAGGGTTGTGAAGTGTACAGTTTTAAGGCGCCTTCAGCCAACGAGCTGGACCATGATTATATGTGGCGAACCAGTAAATGCCTGCCGCAGCGCGGGCGGTTCGGTATTTTTAACCGTTCGTATTACGAAGAAGTGCTGGTGGTAAAAGTACACCCGGCCTTTTTGATGGCGCAAAACCTTCCCGGTATCAAATCGCCCGGTGATGTAGATGACCATTTCTGGGAAAAGCGTTACCGGCAAATCAATGACCTGGAAAGACATCTGGTGGAAAATGGAACCATCGTTCTTAAATTCTTTCTCAACGTGTCGAAAGAAGAACAGAAGAAACGTTTTCTGGAGCGCATTGACGACCCGTCGAAAAACTGGAAGTTTTCGGCCAGCGATGCCAAAGAACGCGGTTACTGGGATGATTATATGAGTGCTTACAGCGATATGCTTACAGCTACTTCCACCGAATATGCACCCTGGTATGTGATTCCTGCTGACCGCAAATGGTATATGCGTTATGCGGTAAGCAATATCATTATCCATCGCCTCAAAGAGCTCAACCTTGATTATCCGCAACTGCCTGATGCCGAAAAAGCAAAACTTGACGAAATCAGGCAGATGCTGATGAATGAATAATCAGGGGTAAATAATCTCCGGCCCCGTCATACAGTTTGCTGATAACAGAGGCCGGAGTGTTGTGTATTCAGGGCTGCAGCATTTCAAGACTGTCAATCGATGCTCTGATGCTGCTGTCGGATACCTGTGACTCGCCATTGAGTTTTCCTGACATAAACATTTCATAGGCTGCCATGTCGAAATATCCGTGGCCGCACAGGTTAAAGAGAATGGTTTTGGAGATGCCTTCTTCGCGGCAACGGTTGGCCTCGTCAATCACCGTTGCAATGGCATGGGTTGCCTCAGGTGCAGGAATAATGCCTTCGGTTTTGATAAACTGCATGCCAGCTTCAAAGCAACGTTGCTGGTTTTGCGAAACAGCTTCAATCAACCCGTCTTTAAGTAGCTGACTTACAATAACTCCTGCTCCATGGTATCTGAGTCCTCCGGCATGAATGGGCGATGGCATAAAATCATGCCCCAGGGTAAACATGGGCAGCAACGGGGTCATGCCCATGGTGTCGCCAAAGTCATACCTGAATTCACCGCGTGTAAGTTTTGGACATGATTCGGGTTCTACCGCGATGCATCTGATTTTTTGATTTTCGGTCAGATTTAACTTCAAAAAGGGGAAAGCAATTCCGGCAAAGTTACTGCCTCCGCCAAAAGGGGCAACAATGATATCGGGCATTTGTCCTGCTTTTTCCATCTGAACCATAGCCTCCTGTCCGATGATGGTCTGATGCAGCAATACGTGGTTCAGCACCGAGCCCAGGGCGTAGTGTGCAGTCGGGTCGGATACTGCACGTTCGATGGCTTCAGAAATAGCAATCCCCAGGCTTCCTGAAGAATCGGGATGGGCACTGAGAATGCCCCGGCCGGCCTCTGTTAAGTTGGATGGCGATGCATATACGCTGCCTCCAAATGTATTCATCATAATTTTGCGATATGGCTTTTGGTCGTAACTAACTTTTACCATAAACACTTCGCATTCCATATCAAACATCTGGCAGGCATACGAAAGGGCCGTTCCCCATTGTCCCGCTCCGGTTTCGGTTGTTATCTTTTTTATTCCTTCAATTTTATTGTAAAAAGCCTGGGCAACCGCGGTGTTGGGCTTGTGCGAGCCTGCAGGACTTACGCCTTCGTATTTGTAATAAATACGGGCAGGAGTATTCAGTGCTTTTTCAAGATTTACAGCCCTGAAGAGTGGGGTGGGCCTCCATTGGGCATATATTTTTCTGACTTCTTCCGGAATTTCAATCAGGCGCTCCGTCGATACTTCCTGTTGTATCAGTTCCCGCGCAAAAAGCGGCTCCAGCAAATCGGGAGTGATAGGTTGTCGTGTGCCGGGATGCAATGGCGGAAGTGGTTTGTTGGGCATGTCAGCCACAATATTGTAATAAAAGCGGGGTATTTCCTGTTCAGTGAGGTTAAATTTACGTTGCATTTTGATGAGTGTTTTAAAGTATAAATAAGGTTAGAATCTTGTTCGTATTCCGGTGGGCTGACATCAGGTGTCAGATTTAGTATGACTGGCGCTTTGCGCTTGGCAAACAATAAGACAGGTTTGACTTTTTTCGCATAAAACCTATTGAAATTGGCTGTATGGCAATAAAAAATCGGAAAAATGAAGCTTATTGGTTAAACAAAGCGTCCATAACGGAATCGGTTATCCGGAAACGGATAGGAGCAGACTGCTCCCGGCTGGGGTGTATATTTATTTAGGAGGCCTGGTTGGGCCACCACCATGACCATGATGTGAAAAAGGAGGAAGTAAATACAGCAACGGCTGACTTCATGGTGGTTATTTAATTGGCCACAAATTTACGAAAAAACAATTACTTTTCAGATGACCTCCTTTTTTTGCAGTCAATTTTTTGATGGTTTCAATGCTGTAACTGTTTTATCTCCTTTTTTCGTAAAATATCCTGTTTTGTTGGGGACGCAGTATATACTCCGGGTCAGGTACGGTTAAGGGCTATGTTAAGTCTGTAGTTAAACCAATGTTTAACCAATTATAATTGGTTAAACATTGGTTTAACCCCGTAGTTTGATCGGAGTTGATATGTGCTTAAAGCGCTGTCAGGCAAGCGCTTTTTTCATTGGAATGTTGGGCTTTAGGTATTTGATCATGCTATAAAGCAGTATATATGAGTTATCTGAAAGTGAATAAACAGGCCAATGGGAAAACAAAACTTTTTAAAGGGTGTGATTTAATATATTATGAATCAACAGGATGTAAATTCAAATAAAAACTTAACATGAAAAATTTGCTTTGCTTCAATGAATCTGTCTAATTTTGCAGCGCAATGGTTCCGGAAACGGATAATAGGGAATGTCGTGAAATTCGGCTACAGTTCCCGCTGCTGTGAGCTCTTTAAAGGTTTCAACTGAGTGCCACTGTTCATCTCCAAACGGACGGGAAGGCGTTGAAAACAAACGGAGTAAGTCAGAAGACCTGCCTTTGCCTTGTGGATTTTGTAGTTTACGGAGAATGAACTGCTGATCGGAAAGCCTGGCCCTGTTTACCTTTTTAATCCGGCCCTTTTACTTACAGGTTTTTCACCATTGCTGCAGAATCCGCACATTTATTCATTCATCAAAAAATGCAGCTGTAATGAAAAACGAAAAATTTTCCCTGGGTTTTGTTGTGATTACTGCCATTGTACTTTTCATGGCTTTTAGCCGTTTGTTTCCTCATCCGTTTAACTTTTCACCCGTGGCTGCGCTGGCATTGTTTGGCGGAGCGCGTTATAAAAGCCGGGTGGCAGCATATATGATTCCGCTGGCAGCAGTATGGGGCAGCGATCTTGTTCTGAATTATGCCTATTACGGCCGCTTTGTGGCTTTTTACGATGGAGCCTTTGTAACATATGCCGCTTTTGCTCTTATTGTTTTATTAGGCTCGCGGGCGTTGCGCTGTTTTTCTGCCCGTAAACTGCTGTTTACATCCCTGGCTGCTTCAGTTATCTTTTTTGTGGTCTCCAATCTGGGTGTGTGGGCTTTCAGTGGCATGTATACCTTAACGCCTTCAGGGCTTGGCGCCTGTTTTGCAGCTGCCATTCCATTCTTCCGCAACACGCTGAGCGGCGACCTGGTTTACAGCTTTGCTATTTTTTACGCATTCGAATTTGCGGGCAGCAAAGTTCCCTTGCTGAAAACTGCCAATTAGTCAACCGGATTCAGACTGGCCGCAGTTACTTCCTTTGGTAAACCGGCTTCTGCCTGTCCTTACATAGCTTTCATTCAACAAATCAATCAATCATGCTAAAAAAACTACTTTCTGCTTTTCTGATATTTCTGTCAGCTACTTCCATTGCACAGGGCCCGTTTCCACCGGCTGCCGGTGTGCCTGGCACAACCGCCATTTCAAAAGACTCTGCCATTATTCAGTCATGGGCTTCGGGTATTGAAATAGTGCGGGGTTATATTCAGGTAGATGATACTACTGTGTACAATGCAGGCTCTAACAAAGCTACGTTTGGTCATCCGGCCAATGCGCTGGGTATGGCCGAAGGTTCGTCAACCGGGGTGGTTAGTCTGGGCGACGGAGGTATGGCTACCCTTACTTTTGACCGCTACATTGTGAATGGTCCGGGCGCTGATTTTGCCGTGTTTGAAAATTCATTCGGCGATACCTTTCTCGAACTGGCCTTTGTAGAGGTAAGCTCTGATGGCGTTCATTTTGTCAGATTTCCATCGGTTTCGCTTACGCCCACGGCTGTGCAGACTGGTGCCTGGGAGGAAACGGATCCGACCCTTATTCACAACCTTGCCGGAAAGTATCGCCAGGGGTTTGGTACGCCCTTCAACCTGGATGATGTGGCCGATCAACCATTGCTGGACGTAAATGCCATTCGTTTTGTAAGGGTGACAGATGTGGTAGGTTGTATCCAGCCTGCCTATGCTTCGCACGATGCACAGGGCAATATTATTAACGACCCGTGGCCCACCCCTTTTAACTCTGGAGGCTTTGATTTGGATGGCGTTGCCGTTATTAACGGAGGAACACCCAACTATCTGGCTGGTTTAACTGATCTGCAACTTGCCCCGGATAGTTATTTTCTGCCTGCCGAAAATGGTACTTTCAATTCAGGCATCTGCTCTTTTCCTTATGAAGCCGGCACCGGTTACTGGTCGGGTTTTTCCTATTCAAGCCGTGTAACCCTGAATGGTGATTATACCAACGATCAGTTTGTGGCAGTTACCAACGGAGGAATGGATGGCGATTCAACCACTTTTGCAATAGCTTATGTTGCATCCGACTGGATGGGTGGTACCTATGACCCTATTCCTTCGGTAGTGAATCTGGCCGACGGGCAAATGGCCACTTTTAGCGGTTGCTACGTTTCAAACAATGCCATGGCCTATATTACCATGCGCGACGGAACGCTTTACAACAAGAAGTTTGGCGGCGACTCAGGCAACGACCCCGATTGGTTCAGAATTAAAGTGAGAGGTGTGCGTGCCGACAACAGTCTGACCGAACCTCTTGTGTTTTACCTGGCCGATTTTCGTTTTACCGATAACTCACTCGACTACATTGTGCAGGATTGGCGGTGGTTCGACCTTTCGGCGCTGGGCGAAGTCAAATCGCTGAGTTTTGTGCTTGAGTCTTCTGATTCGGGTGACTTCGGTATCAACACACCTGCCTATTTCTGCATGGATAACCTGACGGTGATGGCTGCACAGGCTCCTTTTATCAGTCAACCTTTGGCTGATATCTCAGTGCCGGTAAATGCAGCTCCTGTAAACATTGACCTCTTGTCTCATTTTTCTGCTTCAGGGGCGCCCATTACATTTGAAATAAGTGTTAACAGCAACCCTGCAGTCGTATTCGCTTCTGTAAGTGATCATCAGCTTGGGCTTGAATTTATGCCTGATGTTACCGGCCTTTCGGAAATTAGCATTGCTGCTTCGGCCAACGGGATAACTGTAACCGATACGTTTACAGTTGAAGTCTATTCTTCAGTCGGGGTAAATGAAGTTAGTCCTGTTATGGCTTTGGTTTATCCCAATCCCTGTGCGGAGCAGTTAAACCTCAGCGGCGTTGCCAGCACAGGCCTCAGGCTGTTTGATAGCAGAGGATGTTTAGTGTATGATGCTTTCTGTGAAACTGATCATTTGAACATTCCTGTTTCGCATCTGCAACCTGGTGTTTATGTGCTCAGGGTGAGTAAAAACGAAAAGGTGCAGTCAATCAGGGTGGTTAAACTTTAGTATTGGGGAAGTGTCTCCTGTAATCGCCTGATTTTTTACGTTGGCATAAATTCATTTTAACAAGGTTCGTTTTGAAGTATTCTGTCGTTACCGGTCTGTTGTTTTTTGTTTCGCTCACGTATGTTGGTGCGCAGCAACCGGTTGCCGATACGGTTAATTTAAAGGCTTTTGAAGTAACAGGCAAAGCGCCCTCTGTAGTCAGCCGGGCTGCTTCGCCTGTTCAGCGGATGGAGGCAGGAGTGCTTAAAGAGTTGCCCGGAACCTCTGCAGCCGAAGCTTTGCGGCACTTCGCCGGTGTTACCATTAAAGATTACGGTGGACTGGGCGGGCTTAAAACGATGGTGGTGCGCAGCATGGGCGCAAATCATACCGGTATTTTTGTTGACGGGGTTCCATTGAGCGATGCGGCCAGCGGCCAGATTGATCTGGGGAAAATCCCTCTTGAAAATCTGGAAACCATTGAGCTGTCTGTTGGGCAGGTCAGTCCTTTGTGCCAGTCGGCCAGGGCCCAGGCTTCTGCCAGTGTGGTTGAGTTTTTTTCTCAGGCACCTGATTTTTCCGATACAAAACTACAGCTCAGGGCAGGTCTTAAAACCGGTTCCTTTGGCGTAATCAATCCCTTTGCCAGCGCTGGCTTTAAGCTAAGTTCACGTACTTTGGCCGGTGTTACAGCTGACTATAACCATACCAGGGGTGATTATCCCTTTGTTTTAAAGAATGGCAATCTGCCCGATACCACCCTCAGAAGAACAAATGCTGAGATGGAGTCTGTCAATTTGGTTTTCAGAACGGAGACCCGCTACAGCGACAGCAGTAAACTGAAGGTGAGGCTGTCTTATTATGCGTCAAAACGGGGTTTGCCCGGTGCGGTTATTTATTACAACCCTTATTCAGTGCAGCGTTTGAACAACAACGATTTTTACGGCAATGTTCAGTACCAGGTGCAGCGCAGAAAACTGAAGTTATTGACTAATCTGAATTTTTCAGACAGCAGGCTGCATTACCGCGATCCGGCTTACCTGAACAACAGTGGAGGTCTTGATAATCAATACAATCAACAGGAATATTATGCTTCACAGGCTTTGTCGTGGTCGCCCGGCCGCATATTCAGCATGGGCGCTGCCGGCGATATTGTGGTTAATGGGTTGCAAACTGATTTGTATCAAACGGGCAATCCCCTGCGCTATTCAGGCATGGGATCGTTGAGTTTGAGGGCTAAAACCAGAAGGACTGAAGCCACTGCCATTTTATTGGCCACCGCTGTCAATGAGTCGGCTCCCGGAAAGGATAAAAACTGGAATACGGCAGTTACCCCTTCGCTGTCGGTGGTAACCAGGCTTGGCAGTGCTCCTCTGATTCGGCTGCGGACCATGTATAAAAACAGTTTCAGGATGCCCACGTTTCACGATCTATACTATAATCATATAGGCAATGTAAATCTGAAGCCTGAGTATGTTCATCAGCTCAATGCCGGCTTAATTTTTTCAGGCGAAACCGCTCACATCACACTGGATGTTATGGCCGATATTTTTCTGAACCGTGTGAAGGATAAAATTGTGGCGGTGCCTACTCAAAACCTGTTTGTGTGGTCGATGCGCAATCTGGGCAAAGCCGATACCAAAGGGCTGGATTTGCAGGCCGGCATCAAATACAGGCTGCATCATGAAGGCGCTGTTTCACTGAACCTGAACTATACACACCAGCAGGCGCTGGATATGAGTACGCCCGGAAGCGCAACCTACAGGCAGCAAATTCCATATATTCCGTTTCAAACATTCTCAGGAATGTTATCCATGGGATTCCGTAAGCTTTCATTTACCTGCAATATGCTATACAACAGCCACAGGTACACACAGGGCGAAAATATTGCCGCTAACTTTCTGCCATCCTGGTGGGTGACTGATGTGTCGGCCAGCTGGCAGCAGCCTTATAAATCGCATTTCATTATCCTGAAAGCGGAAGTAATCAATCTGTTAAATACCCAATATGAGGTAATTAAAGGGTTTCCGATGAACGGCAGGGGATTTTATATAACGTTTTCTTACAAATACTAAATAATCAACTTTATGAAACTCAGATTTCTTTTGTGGTCACTGCCGCTGGTATGGCTGGCCATTTCATGCACCGACGAACCCGAAGATAATCAACCTCTGCCACAGGATACGCTGCTAAGAAGTTCGGGGGTTTATGTTATCAACGAAGGTTCCTTTAATGGCAACAATGCATCGCTTACACGTTTTACCTTCAATGATTCAACTGCTGTGCCGGATATTTTTGCCCGGCAGAATGGTCGCGGACTGGGTGATACAGGCAGCGATCTGGCTATTTACGGTAGTAAATTGTATGTGGTGGTAAATGTTTCCAGCCAGGTTGAAGTGGTGGATGCCACTACGTGTATGAGCATCAAACAGATTCCGTTGTTTGATGGAACGCAGGCCCGGCAACCCCGCAAAATAGCTTTCTATGGTTCTAAGGCTTTTGTCTGCAATTTCGACGGAACTGTTGCTGTGATTGATACCACAACACTGGCTGTGGAAAAATACATACAGGTGGGGCTAAACCCTGATGGCATTCTGGCAACAGGTGGAAAAATATGGGTGTCCAACTCGGGTGGGCTCAGCTTCCCCAATTATAACAATACCCTTTCGGTGATTGACCCTGTGGCCTTAACCGAAGAGAAACAACTTACAGTGGGTTTGAATCCATTTAAAATGGCTGCAGACAATTACGGCGATATTTACCTGGTCGCACGCGGGAATTATGGTGATATCAAGAGCCGGTTGCAGATTATTGATGGAGCTACCGGGGCCGTGAAGCATACTTTTGAGGATTTTGAAGCCATCAATTTTTCAATTGCCGGTGATACGGCTTATGTGTATAATTATGATTGGGCTACAGCAGAAAGCAGCATACTGATGTTGAATGTGAAAACAGAAACGGTTATCCGCAACTCATTTATAACCGATGGAACGGTGTTGCAAACGGTGTATGGCGTGGCGGCCGATCCGGTTTCTGGTTTGGTTTATGTGTCGGATGCGCAAGGTTTTACGGGTGCAGGCAAAGTGTATGTTTTTGATCAGTCAGGCAAGCGAAAATTTTCATTTGATGCTGGTATAAATCCGGCAGGCTTCGCCTTTCTGAATGAGAAATATATTGCCGGCGGCAAGCTTAAATAGTTGATGCATAAGATAAAACGGCATTAAGTCCGGCAGCAGCAGCTCTATGAGCCCACTCCTCCTGAATGAAGGGACGCATATAAGGGGGAGGATGTTGCTGCCGGATTTCTTTTTTGCCTGTAATGTTGCCTTTC